>DATBBZ010000097.1:0-5810 GCA_036270745.1 Gemmatimonadales bacterium
CCTGAGCGCCCGCTACCTCGGATATTCCCTGCCGCACCCGATCGGCAAGGGGTCCGGTCAGCTGTCGCTCCACGATTCCCAGCTCGAAACGGACCACGAGGCAGGGTTGGCCTTCGTGGTGCTCAAGACCGTCATCGCGCAGGACGAGCGGGGCGCGCAGAGCATGAAAGCCTGGGCGATTCATGAGACCAAGATGGAGGTCGAGCGGCGCAGGGCGGGGGACCGCGACGGTTGGACCGTGACTTGGAAGGGCCGGGGATGGGACCGGAGCTTCGACGAGTATCTCGCACTGGTGCGCGTAGCGCGCGACCTCACCGGAAGCGGCGAGATGGTGGCGGTCCCCTCCGTGAAATACCACCTCCCGGTCCTCGACGAGCCCTTTCGCGACGCCGAGTACCGGTTCACCACCGGGGCTCTCGCCCGGGAGTGGGGGGCGGGGCCGCTCCCACTCGAGAAGGACTTCTCCCCGACTCTCGCGGGTGATTCGCGCTCCGACGAGCGCGCGGCGATTCTCCGGTGGCTGGCGGAGGTCCCCGCGCAGATTCGCGCCGGCGGAGAGGTGCGACTCGGCGTGAAACTGATGAACGCCCGGTTCGAGGACGACTTTCAGTGCGAAATGGTGCAGGGGACGAAGGGTGCCGACGCGCTGATCGTCTTCAACCGGCTCTTCGATGCCGAGAAGCACGTGGCTTACGGGGGGTGGGAGTTGAGCGACCGCAACCTGCGGGTGCTGGGCACCCCGGGCTTGCGCCCGGGGTCGGGTACTACCCTGACGGGAACGGGGAATGTCTCCTCGGGAAGAATGATCGCGGAGTACGCAATGCGAGGATGTGAGAGCGTCCAACTCCACACCGCATTTCAGCTGCCGCTCTCGGCCTACCTGGCACCCGAGGGCACCCGCACCCAGCGGGTGCTGCATGAGATGATCTTCGATCCGAACGACGGGCTCATCGCGGCGCTGTGGGAACAGGAAGCCGCGGGGCATATCGGTCGCCATGACGGCGAGCTGCGTTTTCTCGATCTGCTCCATGCGCATCGTCAAGGCTGAGCTCTTCGATCTACGACTGCCCCTGGTCGAGCCCTTCATCATCTCCGGGGGCGCGATCACCGAGCGGCGATCACTCGTGGTCGTGCTGCAAGGCGAGGACGGTCACGTCGGGTACGGCGAATCGCCCCCTTTCGAGCTGCCCTTCTATTCGGAAGAAACGCTGTCCGGCGCCACCCAACTCACCCGTGAGGTCCTTCTGCCCAGGGTGGTGGGGAGGGAATTCTCGTCGCCGGAACTGGTGGACGAAGTGCTCCAGGCGGGGGTTCGCGGGAATCCCTTCGCCCGCGCAGGCGTGGAGACCGCCGCCTGGGACCTCGAAGCGCACATCAAGGGCGTGGGGCTCGCACACCTCCTTGGCGAGCGACTCGGCGAGACCCCGGCCGCGTCCATTCCGTGCGGCGTCGCGCTCGGCATTCCGGAGGACCGCCAGCTCGGGACCCTCACCGCCCGAGTCTATGAGTCGGTGGGCCGCGGATATCGGAGGGTGAAAATCAAAGTCGCGCCGGGCTGGGACGCGGAAGCGGTGAACGCCGCGCGGGCCGGGATGTCCGGCGTCGATCTCCCCCTCACGGTGGATGCGAACGGCGCCTATCGTTGGCCCGAGGACGAGCGCGCCCTGCGCGCGCTCGACGACGCGGGCCTCCTCTATATCGAGCAGCCACTGGCTCCCGACGAGCTGGTTGGTCACGCCGAATTGTCCCGCACCCTGAAAACCGCCGTCTGTCTCGACGAGACCCTTCGGAGTGAGAGCCACGCGAAACAGGTCGCCGCCCTCGGTGGGCCGAAGGTGTGGAACATCAAGGTGCACCGCATGGGCGGGCTCACCGAGTTCTGCCGGATCTACGCCGTGGCGAAGCAGTACGGCGCGAAGCTCTGGGCGGGAACGATGCCGGAGTCAGGGATCGGCTCGCAGGCACCGCTCGCCGCCGCCAGTCTCGCGCAGTTTGCCTACCCGTCGGACCTCGAGCCCTCGGCGCGCTGGTTCGGGCGGAACGCTGACGTCATCAAGCTCAGCATGGACGCGGGCGGCATGATGCCCGTCCCCAATCAATCGGCCGGACGCCTGCTCGACGGTGGGCGCTTCCGGGCCGCGGCCAGTCCTCTCGGAGGTTCGACGTGAGATCGTTCGCGCTCTTACTTGCCGTGCTCCCCGCCTCGCTCGGAGCTCAGCAGTACCCGGCATCACTCTTCGGCGGACTGCACTGGCGCTCGATCGGTCCATTCCGGGGCGGGCGGACGGTCGGCGCCACGGGCGTGCCGGGCCATCCCAACACGTTTTTCATCGGCGTGAACAACGGCGGAGTGTGGAAGACGGACGATGCGGGCCGTACCTGGATGCCGGTGTTCGACGCCGAGTCGACGGGGTCGGTCGGCGCGGTGGCGGTGGCGCCCTCGGACCCCGGCACCATCTACGTGGGCAGCGGGGAAGGGCTGCAGCGGCCTGATCTCTCCGTCGGGGACGGTATCTACAAGTCGCTCGACGGCGGCGCGACCTGGATGCATCTGGGTCTACGGGATGGCCAGCAGATCCCAGCGGTGATCGTGGACCCCCGCGACCCTAACCGGGTGTTCGCCGCAGTGCTCGGTCACCCGTATGGCCCGAACACCGAGCGGGGCGTCTTCCGGTCGACCGACGGCGGGAAGACCTGGGAGAAGGTTCTCTACCGGGACGAGAACACCGGTGCGTTCGACGTGGCGTTCGATCCGTCGAATCCCCAGACCGTCTTCGCTACGCTCTGGTCGGGGCGGCAGGCGCCCTGGGAGATCGGCGGGTCGTTCGTACTTTCGGCGAACAACGGGCTCTACAAATCGACCGACGGCGGCACGACGTGGCGGCAGGTCACCGCCGGGCTTCCTGGCGCCGCGCAGGGCTTGGCGCGCATTGGGCTCGGCGTGTCGCCATCCGAGCCGGCACGGATGTACGCCGTCGTCGGGGCGGACTCGGGCGGGGCGCTCTATCGCTCCGACGACGGTGGTGAGCATTGGCACGTGCAGGACGCCGATCCGCGGATCTGGGGGCGCGACGGCGACTTCAATGAAGTGAAAGTGAGTCCGAAGAACGCGGACATCGTCTACATCGCTAACGTAGTCACGTGGAAGTCGACCGATGGCGGGGCGACCTTCACCGGATGGCGCGGGGCCCCGGGCGGCGACGACTACCACCGCCTGTGGATCAACCCCGACGATCCGAACATCATCGTGCTCGCCGGCGATCAGGGCGCGATCATCACGGAGAACGACGGGCAGACCTGGTCAAGCTGGTTCAACCAGCCGACGGCGCAGTTTTATCACGTCTCGACCGACAACGCGTTCCCGTATCGGGTCTATGGCGGCCAGCAGGAGAGCGGCTCGGCAGGGATCTGGAGCCGGGGGAACGATGGGGAGATTAATTTCCGCGATTGGCATCCGGTGGGCGCCGAGGAATACGGGTATGTCGCGCCGGATCCGCTGAATCCGAATCTGGTGTATGGCGGGAAGCTCAGCCGTTACGACTGGCGCACGGGGCAGGTGCAGGACGTGTCACCCGAAGCGGTACGCTCCGGCAAATACCGTTGGGTGCGGACCATGCCGGTCGTCTTCTCGCCCGTCGATCCCCACACGCTGTATCTCGGTTCGAACGTGCTGTTCAAGACCCGCGATGGCGGGGACCACTGGCAGGTGATCAGCCCCGATCTCACGCGGACCGCGTCCGACACGTCGTCCGTGATCCGGGCGTTCGCGGGACAGGACCCGCAGCACGGACAGCACCGCGGGGTGATCTACACGCTCGCGCCCTCGTTCAAGCGGCTCGGGCTGCTGTGGGTGGGAACGGACGACGGGTTGATCTGGGTGACCCATGACGGCGGCGCGCACTGGACCAACGTGACCCCGTCCGCACTCACGCCCTGGAGCAAGGTGTCCGTGATGGAGGCCTCACATACGGATACCGCGGAGGCGTACGCCGCGGTCAACCGATTCCGGCTGGATGATCTCCATCCCCACATCTACCGGACGCGCGATGGCGGCAAATCGTGGACGGAGACCGTGTCGGGCATCCCCGACAATGAAGTGGTGAATGCCGTCCACGAGGACCCGATCAGGAAGGGCTTGCTCTTCGCGGGCACCGAGCGGTCGGTGTATGTCTCGTTCGATGACGGCGATCACTGGCAGTCTCTGCGCCTCGATCTGCCCGCGACGGCGGTCCGGGACCTGACGATTCACGAAAACGATCTGGTGGTGGCGACGCACGGCCGGGGGTTCTGGATCCTCGACGACATGGCGAGGCTCCGCGAGTTCACGCCGGCCCTCGGCGCAACGACCCATCTATTCCGTCCGGCGACCGCAACCCGAGTTCGCTGGAACAACAACACCGACACGCCCATTCCGCCCGACGAGCCCGCGGGGGAGAATCCGCCCGACGGGGCGATCTTTGAGTACACACTGGCGGCTCAGGCCGAAGACGTCGAGATCCAGATTCTCGACTCTAGTGGCACCTTCGTGCAGCGTTTCACGAGTATGGATTCAGTGCCCGTAATCGACCCGACCCTCAATATCCCGCTGTACTGGATTCGACCGGCGCAGCGGTTGGGCACCACGCCAGGGGCGCACCGCTTCGTTTGGGACCTCCACGAGGCGCCGCCGGCGGTGCTCGATCGCGGTTACCCGATCTCGGCGGTCTACCGGAATACGCCCCTCGAACCGCGGGGCCCATGGGTCCTGCCCGGCCGGTACCGGGTCATGTTTTCCGTGGGCGAGGGCACGTCCCTCGCGTCGCTCGTCGTGAAGATGGACCCGCGAGTGCCGGCCACGGGCGCGACCCTGAAGCGGCAGTTCGCCTTGGCCTCGACGCTCGCGGCCGACCTCAAACGGGATTTCGATGCGCTGGCGCAGGTGCGGGGCATCCGCCATCAGCTCGCCGTCCTCCGCGCCAATCCCGCGGCCGATTCGTTGAAGGCGGGCATCGATTCGGTGGATGCGCACCTGGCGGGGTTCGAGTCCGGGAAGAAGGGGTTGACCGGGCTGAACGGCGACCTCGCCCAGGTCTACGGGATCGTCGAAGGAGCGGACGCGCCGCCCACGGCTCAGGTGGAACGGGCTGTGATCGACCTCAAGATCGCCCTGGAGCTGACGCTGAACCTGACAAAGGCCTTTACGCAGGCCCTGGTGCCCGCTTTGAACCAGCGGCTCAAGAATGCCGGGCTTCCGGCGGTTTCTCTGAGTGCCCGCGCCCCCCTCCCGGGGTCGGTGAGGAATGGTGAAGGGGACGACGAGCCCTAGGCTACTTGCGGGGCCTCCTATTATGGGGCGCCATGACGACCCCCAATGCCGCCTACTGGGCGACCAATCTGTACCCGAGTCCCCGCCTAAGTCCGAAAACCGACTCCCCTATTCGGGATTTGCCCCAGCGCGCATCCGGCCGCTTCAAGCGGGCGCGCGAGGGCATCCGCGCCCTGAAGCATGTCACCGAGCAGGTCGTGTTCCTCGGCACCACGTGGAAATGGGTGTGGATGTACGAGGTCGGCGGCCGCAAGCTTGGCTATCTCCACCCGATGCGCTCCGGCGTCAGCGGCACGTTCGTCCTGAGCCCGGCGGAAGAGGCGGAGCTCGGGCAGGGGGACGGGATGCCCCGTGCGGTCCGCCAAGCAGTGAAAGACGGGACCCTCGACTTGGGAATCCGGTGGTGCTGGATGGAGTTCGACGACCTTGAGCGGGTCGACGCCTTCGTCGAAGTGATCCGTTTCAAGCATCACCTGTTAGCCCGGCCGGAGTGAGGGCCCCACCG
>DATBBZ010000098.1:0-4129 GCA_036270745.1 Gemmatimonadales bacterium
CTACCAGCCGGGGACGGGTATCGCGCGGGTCGATCACGTCGTCGACGTACCCCCGCGACGCCGCCTGATACGGATGCGCGAACTTGGAGCGATACTCCTGAATCCGCGCCTCACTGGACTCACCCTTGAACAAGATCTTCACCGCCCCCTCGGCCCCCATCACCGCGATCTCCGCCGTGGGCCAGGCCACGTTGTAGTCGCCGCGGATGTGCTTCGATGACAGTACGTCGTACGCGCCCCCGTACGCCTTCCGGGTGATGACCGTGAGTTTCGGGACCGTGGCTTCGCAGTAGGCGTAGAGCAGCTTGGCGCCGTGCTTGATGATGCCGCCATGCTCCTGCCCCACCCCGGGCAGAAACCCCGGCACATCCTCGAACGTGATGAGGGGAATATTGAAGGCGTCGCAGAACCGGATGAATCGCGCGCCCTTGACGGAGGCGCCGATGTCCAGCGCCCCCGCCAGCACCGCCGGCTGGTTCGCGACGATCCCCACCGGCCTCCCGCCCAGCCGTGCCAGGCCCACCAGGAGATTCCCGGCGTAGTCCTTCTGCACTTCGAAGAAGTCCCCGTCGTCCACCACGCGCGTGATCACCTCCCGCATGTCGTACGGCTTGTTGGGGGTGTCGGGCACGAGGTCGAGAAGCGCCTCGTCCCGCCGGTCCACCGGGTCGGTGCACGCCCGGGCCGGAGGCGTTTCGAGATTGTTGGAAGGCAGGAAAGACAAGAGGGTCCGGATGGCGGCGATCGCTTCCAGCTCGGCGTCGTGGACGAAGTGCGCGACCCCGGAGGTGGCACCATGGACGTCCGCCCCGCCCAGGCCTTCGAAATCCACGTCTTCATGCGTGACCGTCTTCACGATATCGGGACCGGTCACGAACATGTACGAGATGCCCCGTACCATGAATACGAAATCCGTGAGCGCGGGACTGTAGACCGCGCCTCCGGCGCAGGGCCCCAGGATCGCGCTGATCTGCGGGACGACCCCGGAAGCGAGCGTATTTCTCAGGAAGATCTCGGCGTAGCCGCCGAGGGACGCGACCCCTTCCTGAATCCGGGCGCCCCCCGAATCGTTGAGGCCGATGACGGGCACCCCGACCTTCAGCGCCGAATCCATCACCTTGCAGATTTTTTCGGCGTGCGCTTCGGAGAGGGAGCCGCCGAATACGGTGGCATCCTGCGAGAAGACGTAGACCAGCCGGCCGTCGACCCGGCCAGAGCCCGTGACCACCCCGTCGCCGGGAATTTTCTGATCCGCGAGCCCGAAGTCGGTGATGCGATGAGTGACGAAGCGGTCCAGCTCGACGAAGGAGCCGGGATCGAGCAGGACGTCCAGGCGCTCGCGCGCCGTCATCTTCCCTTTTTTGTGCTGCGCTTCGATCCGTTTGGCACCGCCGCCCTGTTCGGACTCGGCACGGCGACGCTGGAGATCTTCGAGCTTATCTCTGGTAGACATAACGAAAATGTAGACGGCTAGATGGCTAGACGGATAGGCAGACGGCTAGACGTCCAGACGGCTAGCGGTGTGAAGCAAACAGGGGCCAGGAAGACGTCTTCCTGACCCCCTTGAACCTATCCCCCGCTAGACGTCTAGCCGTCTAGACGTCTGCCTGCGGACTAGCCGTCTCCCCAGCTTCGTCCTTCGGGAAACCGGTAGCGGCTAACACGATCCGGTGGTGAATGGGATCAACTTCCAACACTGACACTTCCACCGCCTGTCCTTCTTTCACGGCCTCGGCCGGATCCTGAATATCCGGAATGCCCAATTGAGACATCGGGATGAAGCCCTCGATGTCGTTGCCGAGATCGACGACGACGCCCTTGTCCATGAGCCGCACGACGCGGCCGCGCATCTGCGTGCCGACGGGGTACGTCTCACCGATGCGCAGCCACGGATCCTCCTCCGCCTGCTTCAGGCCGAGAGAAATCCGCTTGTTTTCGGCGTCGACGTTCAGAATGAGAACGGTGACCGTGTCCCCCTTCTTGAGCATCTCCGACGGGTGCTGCACGCGCTTGGTCCACGACATGTCGGAGATGTGGATCAGCCCGTCGATGCCGGGCTCGATCTCGACGAACGCGCCGAAGCTGGTCAGGTTGCGGACCTTGCCCGTGATCCGCGTGCCCACCGGATACTTCTGCGGCAGTGCCATCCACGGATCCTGTTCGGTCTGCTTCATGCCCAGCGAAATCTTCTCTTCGGTCTCGTCCACCTTGAGCACGACGGCCTCGATCGATTCGCCGATCGAGACGACCTTGGAGGGGTGCCGGACGTTGCGGGTCCAGCTCATCTCGGAGATGTGGACCAGGCCCTCGATGCCGGGCTCGAGCTCCACGAACGCGCCGTAGTTGGTGATGGACACGACCTTCCCCTGCACCCGCGTGCCGACCGGATACTTGGCGGCCACGTTCTGCCAGGGATACGACTGGAGCTGCTTCAGGCCGAGCGAGATGCGCTCGCGCTCCCAGTCGATGTCCAGAATCTTGACCTCGAGCTCCTGGCCGATCTGCACCATCTCGGACGGATGGGAGACCCGGCCGTAGCTCATGTCGGTGATGTGGAGCAGGCCGTCCACGCCGCCCAGGTCGATGAACGCGCCGAAGTCGGTGATGTTCTTGACCACGCCCTTCCGGACCTGGCCGACTTGCAGCTCCTTCATCAGGACGTCGCGCTTGGTGCGCCGCTCGGCCTCGAGCAGGACGCGGCGGCTGACCACGATGTTCCGGCGCCGCTTGTTCAGCTTGATGATCTTGAACTCGAAGCTCTGGCCGAGCAGCTCGTCGATGTTCGGGACGCGCCGCAGGGCGATCTGCGAACCCGGCAGGAACGCGTCCACGCCCATCAGATCGACCACCACGCCGCCCTTGATCTTCTTGATCAGGGTCCCCTTCACCGCCTCGTCCTTCTCGTGCGCTTCGCGGATCTTTTCCCAGACCCGCATGAAGTCGGCCTTCTTCTTGGAAAGGACGACCGCGCCCTCCTGGTCTTCGAGATGCTCCAGGAAGACTTCGACGATGTCCCCTTCCTTCAGGCTCTTCGGGTCCTTGAACTCGTCGATCGCGACGGCGCCTTCGGACTTGAAGCCGACGTCCAGGATCACGGCCGCGTCGGTGACGCGCAGGACCTTGGATTTGACGATTTCCCCCTCTTCGATGTTCGAGAGGGTGCCCTCGTACAACTCCGTCATCTTCGCGATGTCGTCGGCGGAATACTCTTCGTGGAGATCGGACCGGACGCGGAGGACGGAGTGCGTCGAGGACTTCTTGGGGGGCTCTACGGGTGAATCTTCGAGATCCTGCGCTTCAACCTGCATGAGGGGCACCTGGTTGGGTTAGGCGTTTCGGGAATCGCGTCCCAGGGCCAATCCCCGGGGCGTCAACCGGACGCGGAACCTAGCGGAGTGCCCACTCACGCGCCAGCGCGACCACCCGCTGGACTTGCTCGTGGAACGACAGGCGAGTGGAATCAAGGATCAGGGCGTCCGAGGCCGGCTTCAATGGGGCCACCGCCCGGCGGGAATCGGCCTCGTCCCGGGACGCCAGGGCCTGCGATTCGCGCGTGACCCGGTCCGCATCGAGCGCCTCCCCGCGCTGGGTGATCCGCCGGCGGACCCGCTCTTCCGGTGTGGCGGTCAGGAACACCTTCACCGGCGCGTCCGGGAAGACGACCGTCCCGATGTCCCGCCCGTCCACCACAACGCCGGAGGGGTGCTCTTTCGCTGCCTCGCGCTGTCGGGCATTCACCCACTTCCTGACCCCGGGCAACGCCGCCAGCTCGGACACCCGGGCGGTGACGCGCTCGGTCCGGATCGCCTCGCCCACGTCGACGCCGGCGATGGAGGGACGGAACTCGGTGCCGATCAAGTGCAACCGGACTGGCAAGTCTTCCGCCAGACCCACGATGCGCGTCTCGAGCCACGCGCCACCGCCCAAATGATCGAGGGCCGCGAGCGTCAGCGCGCGGTAGAGCGCCCCCGAGTCCAGGTGCGTCCAGCCCAGAGCGTGCGCCACGGCCTTGGCCGTCGACGACTTCCCGGAGGCCGCGGGGCCGTCAATCGCGACGACGCGCAGGACCACCGATCCTCCGGAGATCAGAGAAAAACGCGGGGTAGCTCACGGCGACCGACTTCCGTTC
>DATBBZ010000099.1:0-9550 GCA_036270745.1 Gemmatimonadales bacterium
GTCAGCGAGGCCGAGGTGGGGCGCCGGTACCTCGCACAGCACGGGATTCCGGCGGAATCCGTCATCGCGCTGCCCCCCGCCGCGACCACCGTCGCGTCCGTCGGCCAGCTCGGCACGTGGTTCAAGGATCGCCCGAGCAAGCGCGTGGTGCTGGTCAGTGACGGCTTTCACCTCCTGCGTCTTCGCATACTCGCCGACCGGCAGGGACTGGTCCCGTTCACGTCTCCGGCCAAGGCGTCCCCCATCAGCGCGAGTCTCCGCACCAACGCTGGCTACATCGCTGCCGAGGGATGGAAGGTCCCGGTGGCGTGGCTCTTCTATCGATAGAGAGGTCCAGGATGCAGGTCGCCAGCAGGCGGGTGCACACCGGCAGGGTGATCGATCTGGACGTGGACACCGTGCGCTACCCTGACGGGTCCACCGGCGAGCTGGAGATGATCCGGCACCCCGGGGCGTCGGCGGTGGTGCCGGTGCTGTCCGATCCAGATGGAGCCGACCCGACGATCCTGCTCATCAAGCAGTACCGCTACGCGACCGGTGGGACACTGTGGGAAATTCCCGCGGGGCGCTTGGGCCAGGGTGAGGCACCCGCCGACTGCGCGCGCCGGGAGCTGCTCGAGGAAACCGGAATGCAGGCCGGACGCATCGAGCCGCTGATCCCCATCTGGACCACGCCGGGCTTCACGGACGAGCGCATTCACCTTTTCTGGGCCCGGGATCTGACTCCCGGGGAAGCGGCGCGGGAGGCTGACGAGTTCATCGAGTTGGCCCCACGGCCCCTCTCGCAAGTGCTGACCGCCATTCGAGATGGGGAGATCTGCGACGCCAAGACGGTGGCCGCCATCTTACTGGTAGCCGGGTTCGTGTTCGAACTGTAGTCTTTCTGATGTCCACCGGGGAGGACGTGCGCCAGTAGTGGGTCTGTAACGTCTTCTTTAATCAAATGTTAATGAAGGGACACGGGTGGTACACTTCCTGCCTCAAGTTTGAAAGGAGGATTAAGCCAAGCGTTCCCTAATTTTCTGTCTGAAACCTGGGAGTTCACGATGCGGGCAATCCTCAAGCGGAAGACGACACCGGTCGCCACGGACCGCGCCATCGAGCGGGAGAAGCTGCACGAGCTAGATGACGGGCACGTCGTGTCCCGGCACCTCGCCGGCGACCCGCAGGCGTTCGGTACCCTGGTCGACCGGTACCAGGTCCGGCTGTTGAATTTCGTGAACCGGACCATCGGCGATCGCGAGCGGGCGGAAGACCTGGTGCAGGAGGTGTTCATCCGGGTGTTCCGGCACATCCATCGCTTCGACCAGACCAAGAAGTTTTCGACCTGGATCTACACCATCGCCTCGAACCTGGCGAAGAACGAGCTGCGGAACCGCTCCCGGAATCCGCTGGTGTTGTTCCAGACCATCAAGAAGAACTGGGACGCCGATCACCGGCCGCTGCAGTTCGAAGACACGACCGCGCGCCCCGACGACCTGTATCGCAAGCGCTACTTGAAGGACGCCGTCGATAGCTGCGTGAAGGAGCTGCCCGAGCATCACCGGGCCGTGTTTGTGCTGCGGGAGCTGGAGGGGCGGAGCTATCAGGAAATCGCCGAGATCACGGGCTGCAACCTGGGCACCGTGAAGAGCCGCCTGAACCGGGCCCGGAACACGTTTGCGCATCTGATCGGCCCGCAGCTCGATTGAGCGACGAAATGCGGAACCACCGGGCGGCACGGGAGGTATAGGTGCCGACCATGGAGTGCGCTGAGTTCCTCGATCGCTATACCGATTTTCGCGATGGTGTGGTCACCACCCCGCGCGACCGGCGGCGTTTTGAGCGTCATCTCGCCCAGTGCGAGACGTGCCGCTCGTATGACACCGCGGTTCGTCGCGGGGTGTTGGCGCTTCAGGGGGTGCAGACCCTCACGCCGTCGGAGCAGTTCCGCGCCCGCCTGGACGCCCGGCTCCGCCGGGAAGCGTTGACCCTCGCGGGTCCGCGGATCTCGCCGCGGGTAGGGGCCGCCGCGGCCCTCCTGGCGGCCGTCGGCATCGCGCTCGTCGCGCTGCAGTTCGCGCATCGGCCCGCGCCCCTCGTGGCCCACGCCCTCCCTCCGGTGCCCTTCCCCAAGCCCGTGGCGCAGGCCGGCGTGCCATTCGTCACGTTCCAGGACCCGCGCGCCCTCACGGCTGTGGGCAACCCCGTCCCCTACGGCTCGGCGCTGGTCGAGCCCGTCAGCACCCACCGCTAGCCTTTCATCCGCTTCACGCGGGCGGTATTTTCCGCCCGATGGCGACGTTGAGCTTCAATGCGCTTCTGGGCGGCGGGAAGCCCGGTACGCTCGATCCGGTCTACTATCTCCACGGCGAGGAAGAGATCCTGAAGGAGGAGGCGGTGCGCCTGCTGCTCGACCGCGCCGTCGACCCTTCACTCCGGGATTTCAACCTCGACGCGCGCTCCGCGCCTGACCTGGACCCGGCGGCCCTGCGTACCCTGGTGGATACGCCGCCCCTGATGGCCGACCGCCGCGTCGTCATCCTGAGATCGATCGAAGGGATGCGCGCCAAGTCGAAGGCGCGGGATGAGCTGGCGCGGTACCTGGCCCACCCGAATCCCACCACGACCCTGATCCTGGTCCAGGGCGGCACCGAGGCTCCCGACGCGGGACTCACCGCGCACGCGACCACCGTCGCCATCGACCGGCTCCCCCCCGATCGCGTCACCCGCTGGATCGCGCATCGTGCCGGCCAGATCGGCCTCAAGATCGACCCGGCCGCCGCCCTCTTGCTCGGCCAGGCCACCGCGCACGACCTCGCCACGATCTCCCAGGAGCTCGACAAACTGGTGGCCCTCGCCGGAGATCGCACCGTCGTCGAGGCGGACGTCACCGCCGCGGTGGGCGTGCGGCACGGCGAAACCCTCGACGACTTGATCACGGCGGCGCTCGAACGCCGCACCGGTGACGCCGCCCACACCCTCGGGCCCGTGCTGGCACAATCGGCGATGAGCGGGGTGAAGCTCGTGAGCACGCTGGGCACCGGGCTCGTGGGACTGGCGGCCGCTCGGGCCGAACTGGACCGCGGCACCGCTCCCGGACGGCTCGAGCAGACGATCCTCCAGCGCCTGATCGCGTCCCGGCCCGCCGGACTGGGCGCCGGGTACAAGGACGTGGCGGCCCGCTGGGCCAAGTGGGTGCAGCTGTGGACCGCCCCGGAGCTTTCCCGGGCCATCCGCCAGGCACTCGCGGCGGACCGCGCCCTCAAGGGAACTCAACTGACGGATGAATACGGAATCGTGCTCGACCTGCTGCTTGGGTTGGCGCGTGAGAAGCGGGAGGCTGCGTGAAAACGCTAGACGGGAAGACGGTTAGACGGTTAGGCGCATCTGCGGCTGCGGCGATGGCAATCTGCCTAACCGTCTGTCCGTCTAACCGTCTGGTTGCCCAGTCCGATCCCCGGCTGAAATCCGCCGTCGACCTCGCGCAGTCGGGACAGGTCGACTCCGCCCGCGCGATCGTGCGCAAGCTCCTCGCCACCATGTCGCCGCGTGACTCCGCTTATCCCCAGGCCCTTTTTACACAGGGGATGCTCGCGGCCGACGCGCCGACCGTCACCGCCAACCTCCAGCGGGTCGTGGTCGAGTACGGCTGGTCGCCGTGGGCCGCGAACGCGCTGATGCGCCTGGCCCAGCTCGCCTACACCCAGGGCGATCCCGCCTCGGCCATTCAGTCGGTCCAGCGTCTGCGCCGGGACTACCCGGACTCTCCCGTGAAGCCGCGCGCCGACTTCTGGGGCGCCAAGGCCGACTTCGATCTCCGGAACGAGGCCGAGGGGTGTCAGCTGGTCCGGGAAGCGCTCGCCGGGGCCGGGAGCGACGTCGAGTTCAAGAACCAGGTCTCCTTCTACGCGGCCCGCTGCGGGGCGACTCCGGGACCGGCCACGACCAGCGCCGCACCGCCGGCAGCGACCCCGAGCACGCCTCCCGCCGCGCCAGCGACGACGGCCACGCCGATGCGGGACACCGCCGCCCCCGCTCCGGGCGGCTCGGTCAAGACGACGTACGCCGTACAGGTGCTGGCTGTGAAGAGCGCCGCCGACGTCGACGCCCTGCTCACCCGCCTCAAGGTGATGGGATACGAGGGACACGTGGTGGCGCGCGACTCGACCGGACTGATCAAGGTCCGCGTGGGTCACTACGCCACGCGCCCCGAAGCGCTCAAGGCGCAGACGCAGCTCAAGGCGCGCCTCGGTGGCCAGCCGTTCGTGGTGACCGAGCCTTGAGCTCCAGGGTGGCGTCGGCTCCCACCGACACACCGCTCATGCAGCAGTACCGCGAGATAAAGTCGCGGCACCCCGACACCATCCTGTTTTTCCGGATGGGCGACTTCTACGAGATGTTCGAAGACGACGCGAAGGTGGGCGCCCGGGTACTCGGCCTCACGCTCACGTCGCGCAACAACGGTGGCGCGTCCGAAGTCCCGCTCGCCGGAGTTCCGGTCAAGGCGGCCACCGAATACCTCCGCAAACTGGTCTCCGCCGGACACCGCGTCGCGGTGTGCGAACAAGTCGAAGATCCGAAACTGGCCAAGGGTCTGGTCCGGCGCGAAGTCATCGAGACCATCACGCCCGGCTCGGTCCTCGCGGAAGACTGGATTGCGACGTCGAGGAACAACTTCCTCGCCGCACTCTTCCCTCAGGAAGGCGTCGTGGGGCTCGCCGCGCTCGATCTCACGACCGGCGAGTTCGTCTGGGAGACCCTCCCGGAGGGCGAACTCGCCCAGGGCCTGGCCCGCTACGAGCCTTCGGAGTTGGTCGTGCCCGCGGGCACGCCAGGTTTACGCGGCGCCCCGGAAGCACGCACAGAGCGGGAAGCCTGGGAGTTCGATCCCGATCTGGCGCGCGAGGACCTGCAGCGCGCCTTTACCTTGGCGTCCCTGGACGGGCTCGGAGTCGAAGGCACGGATCGCGCGGCCCTCGGTGCCGCGGGCGCACTGCTTCGCTACGCCCGGGAGCTGAAACCCGGCGGATTACCGCACCTCGCGCGTCCCCGGCTGGTGCGCCGCGGCGCGGTGCTTCCCCTCGACGAGATGACCCGTCGCAACCTCGAGCTGGTCGAGCCTCTGCGCCCCGGTGCGACGGGCACCACGCTGCTCGAAGTCCTGGACCGCACCCTGACGCCCATGGGTGCGCGGCTCCTGCGCCGCTGGCTCCTCGCTCCCCTCGTGGACGCGGGACCCGTGAACCAGCGCCTCGATGCGGTGCAGGTCCTGGTGGCAGATCCGCGGGGCCGGGACCGGCTCCGCGAAGCTCTGGACGGCGTCCGGGACCTTGAGCGGCTCGCCGGCCGTGCCGCGGTCGGCCGCGCCACGCCTCGTGAGCTGGGTGCTCTGCGCGACTCGATCCGGAAACTGCCCGACGTGCGATCCGGCCTCGATGGGCTGGACGCGAGAGATCAGTCGGCGCTCCTGGAGGAGATCGCAGAGCGCTTCGATCTCCTGACCGACGTGGGTGATGAGCTCGCACGCGCGCTCGTGGATCGTCCGCCCGCGCAGTTGTCGGATGGGGACTCGATCCGCGGGGGGTACGATGCCGAGCTGGACGAGCTCAAGGACGCGCGGGATGGCGGCAAGACGTACATCGCCGGCCTCCAGGCCCGCGAGCGGGAACGGACCGGCATTGCTTCGTTGAAGGTCGGGTTCAACAAGGTGTTCGGCTATTACCTGGAAATCACGAACACCCACCGCGATCGCATCCCGGCGGACTACGAGCGGCGCCAGACCCTGACCGGGGCGGAGCGCTACGTCACCCCGGAGCTCAAGGAACATGAAGCCAAGGTGCTGGGCGCCGAAGAGCGGATCGCTACGGGGGAAGGAGCGGTGATCGACACCCTGCGCCGCCGCGTAGGATCCGAGATTGCCCGAGTGCAGGCCACCGCAACGAATCTCGCGGCGCTCGACGTGTGGGGTGCGCTCGCGGACGTGGCGCAGCGCGAACATTACGTCCGGCCCGAGGTCACCGAGGACTTCACCCTCCGGCTGGAAGGGTCTCGCCACCCGGTGGTGGAGCGCATGATGCCCCGGGAGGCGTTCATTCCCAACGACGTGCTCCTGGACGAGGCGGGCCGGATCATTCTGCTCACCGGGCCCAACATGGCGGGCAAGTCCACCCTGCTCCGGCAGGTGGGGCTCGCCGTGCTGATGGCGCAGGTCGGATCATTCGTTCCGGCCCGCAGTGCCCGGGTGGGAGTGGCGGATCGCATCTTCACCCGCGTCGGCGCGTCCGACAACCTGGCTCGCGGTCAATCGACGTTCATGGTCGAAATGAGTGAGACCAGCGCGATTCTCCACGGCGCGACGTCCCGAAGCCTGGTGCTCCTCGACGAGATCGGGCGCGGGACGTCCACGTACGACGGCGTCGCGATTGCGTGGGCGGTCACCGAGTGCCTGCACAACCGCATCGGCTGTAAGACCATTTTCGCCACCCACTATCATGAGTTGACCCAGCTCACCGAAGAGCTGGCCCACGCCCGGAACTTCAACGTGGCCGTGAAGGAGTCGGGGGACGACGTGGTCTTCCTGCACCGTCTGGAGCCGGGGGGCGCCGACCGCTCGTACGGTATTCACGTCGGCCGGCTGGCGGGATTGCCTGCGCCCGTCGTGGCGCGCGCCTGGGAGGTACTCTCGCTCCTGGAAGAAGGGCACCACGTGGCCCATCAACCCGCGCCGAAGCCGCCCGACTTTTCTCAACTCGGGCTCTTCGCGGCTCCCGCACAGCCCGATCCATTGCTCGCGGAGCTCGACACCTTGGACGTCAACGCGCTGTCCCCCCTCGAGGCCTTGAACCGGCTCGCGGAGTGGCAGCGCCGCCGGAAGGAGCGCCCATGAAGCACCGGTTCTCGGCTGGCCTCCTGATTGCCTGCAGCGCCGCCGCGTGCGGTCATTCCAGTGGAGGGGAGGCCCAGGGCGCGCCACCCCCGGCGGAAGAAGCGCCCGTGGCCATCAACCCCGAGGTACCGATCGCCTACCCCGCCGCGCTCTTCGATCGCGGTGTGGACGGCGAGGTGAAGCTGCGGCTCTTTGCGGACTCCACCGGCAAGCTGGTCGCCGAGTCGACCAAGGTCCTGGAGTCGAGCGGCTACCCGGCCATGGATTCCGCGGCACTGGCGGGCGCGCCCCGGCTCAAGTTCGCGCCGGGAAAGCGGCATGGACTGCCCGTCGCCACCGCTTTCCAGCAGGCCATCGAGTTCCGCCACCCGTCGAGCGCGCCGGTCGCGCCTGCGGACGTCGGCGAAACCAAGCCCCTTCCGCCGCCGGTCACCCTGTCGACTCCAGCATCCGCAGCGAAGCCCAAGCCTCGGGTGCAACGTCCCCGTCCCGCCGACACGACCAAGGTCGACACGACCAGAGTCGACACGACCCGCGACACCACGAAAGCGAAGGCCGACACGTCGAAGCCGAAGCCCGATTCGACGCCTCCGCCGCCGAAACCCGACTCCGGGTCCAAACCCGTCCGTCCGGACAGCAATGACCGCGCACACTAAGCCCTACGACGACGTCCTCCAGACCATCGGATGGACGCCGATGATCCGGCTCCGCCGGCTGACGCAGGGCATCCGGACGCCGGTGTACGCCAAGGCGGAGTTCTTCAATCCGGGCGGCTCGGTGAAGGACCGGATCGGCATCGCGATGATCGAGGCCGCGGAGAAAGAAGGGCGGCTCAAGCCCGGCGGATTGGTGGTGGAGGCCACTTCGGGAAACACCGGCGTGGGACTCGCCCTCGCCGCCGCGGTGAAAGGCTATCGCTGCATCTTCACCATGCCCGACAAGATGTCACAGGAGAAGGCCCGGCTGCTCCGCGCTCTGGGCGCCGAGGTGATCATCACGCCGACGGCGGTGGCACCGGACCATCCGGACAACTACATCATGAAGGGCCGGGCCATCGCAGCCGCCCACCCCAACTCCATCTTCGCCGACCAGCACTACAACCCCGTCAATCCCGAAGCCCATTACCGCACCACCGGTCCCGAGATCTGGACGCAGACCGACGGCAAGATCACGCATTTCGTCTGCTCCCCGGGAACGGGGGGCACCGTCTCGGGCGTGGCCAAATACTTGAAGGAAAAGAATCCCAGCGTGAAGGTGATCGCCGGAGACCCGGTGGGTTCGATCTACCGGGAATACGGCGAGACCCACAAGAAGGGCGAGGGCGCGCCATACAAGGTCGAAGGCATCGGCGGAGACAAGATTCCGACGGCACTCGACTTTCAGGCGGTGGACGAGTGGATCACCGTCTCCGACAAGGACGCGATTCTCCTGGTGCGCCGGATGGCCAGGGAGGAAGGGCTGTTCTGCGGAGGTTCCACCGGCGTCAACGTCCTGGCGGCGCTCGAGGTGGCTCGGAAGCTCGACGATCCGAAGGCCTGCGTGGTCACGGTGCTCTGCGACACGGGCGAGCGCTATCTCTCCAAGGTTTACAACGACGAGTGGCTCCTCGAGAACCAGATCGTCGATTCGGAGCGCGCGACGGTCGCCAGTGTCCTCGCCGCCAAAGACGGGAAGGGTCCCGAGGTGATTCAGGTGGCGCCTCAGGCCACCGTGCGGCAGGCCTTGAACCTCATGAGCACCTACAACGTTTCTCAGCTCCCTGTGCTCGACGGCGCGGATGGCGTGGGGGCCGTTTCGGAACAGGCGCTCATGGCCGCCGCGCTCAATGACGCAGGGACCCTCGACCGGCCGGTGAGAGAAGTGATGGACGCTCCCTTCCCCGTGGTGGACGGCGATTGGCCGCTCGCCCGTCTCACGTCGCTGTTGTCGCGGGAAACGCCCGCCGCGCTGGTCCGCAAGAACGGAAAGATCACGGGCATCGTGACGCGCTACGATCTCCTGCATCAGCTGTCCGGCATTCATTGATGCGCGTCACCGTCCTGACCGGTGGGTCCACCGGCGAGCGCACTGTGGCGTTCGCGGGTGCTACTCAGGTGGTGGCGGCGCTGCGCGGGCGTGGCCACTCCGTCCATGTGGTGGACACGACGTCCGGCCTCCTGGATGAGGCCGACGAAGCCCGGCTCCTCAGGGCCGACGTGGGGACCACACCTCCCGGCGACCTGGCCGGCCTGGTGGATGCTGAGCGGCATTTCCTGGCGGAAGACCTGGCGACCCTCCCGGTGGTGCAGGGCGCCGATGTGCTCTTCCTCGTGGTGCACGGGGGGATGGGAGAGGGCGGCCAGCTCCAGGCGATCCTGGATCTGATCGGCGTACCCTACACCGGGTCCGGGACCCTTGGCAGTGCGCTCGCCGTCGACAAGGACCTCTCGAAGCGTCTCTTCCGCGCGGCGGGCGTGCCGGTCCCGGAATGGTTTCTCGCCCCCGCGCAGGCCGAGGACATCACCAAGACACTCGGGTGGCCGGTGATCGTGAAGCCGTCCAATGGCGGGTCGACCATCGGACTCTCCCTGGTGAAGAATGCGAAGGGGTTGGATGAGGCGATCCGGACGGCCCGGGCGTTCGACGACGACGTCATGATCGAGCAATTCATCCCGGGACGGGAAGTGACCGTGGGTGTGCTGG
>DATBBZ010000100.1:0-2135 GCA_036270745.1 Gemmatimonadales bacterium
CGCCGCCGCTCCTCCTCGTTCGCCTGCGCGGGACGAAGGCCTCCGATGCGGCCGATGCGGCCCGCCGCCATCATGACGTCCACGCGTCCCTCGATCTCCTTGGGCGCTGCATCGCTCCCGAAGCGCAACGGCAAGGCCACGTTGTCCCGGAGCGAGAGATTCTGGAGGAGACCGTCGCCGGCCGGAAGGTAGCCCACCCGGCGCCGGAAGGCCAAGCGCTCATGGCCCCGAAGCGTCGACAACTCGGTGCCCAGAACGCGCACCTGCCCGGCCCGCGGGTCTTCGAGCCCCAGCGCCAGGGTCCCGAGCAGCTCCAGCCCGGAGTCCGCTTCGCCCAGGATGGCCACGGTCTCTCCCGGTTCCACGGTGAGGGAGAATGGCGTGGCCGCACGGGGCGAGAGCAGGACCTGCTCGAAAACCAGCGGAGCGGTCATCAGCCGAAGAGCGCCGCGCCGAGGAAAATGCCGACGATCGAGGAGACGGTGGCGCGGCTCGCGGCGATCGGGATTTCCGTCGGTCCCCGGCGGACGGCGAGGCCATAGAAGCTGGGGACGAGACCGACCACGATGCCGAAGGCCAGGGCTTTCGCGACGGTGAGCCAGACATCGCGCAGGGTCAGCGCCTGCAGCACGACGTCCATGTAACGCCCCGGCGTCATGCCGTTGAACGTGGCCGCCAGGAGCCCACCGGCGACCGCCACGACATCGAAGAGGATCATCAGGATGAACACGCTGACGAGGCCGCCGGCGAACCGGGGCACCACGAGATACTGGCGCGGGTCGATGCCCATCCCCTCGAGGGCCCGCACCTCTCCCATCACCTGGTTCGTGGCGAGCTCCGCCGCGATGGCGGTCCCCGACCGTCCGGCCACCGCCAGCGCCGTCACCAGGGGGCCCAGCTCCCGTACGATCACGACCACCATGAGCGTCCCCAGCCACTCGGTCTTCCCGATGGACCCGAGCTCGCGCGCGGCCTGCGAGATCACGAGGAAACTCATGATGCTGGACAGGAGGACGATCAGCGCGACCGCGTGGACGGCGGTGAAACGGATCTGATTCATGGTGACGCGAAATGCCACCGCCCGGCCCGCGACGGGCAGGGTGACGAGCGCCCGGAGGGCACCAAAGCCGAAGCGCGCCAGCGCCCCCAGTTGGGAGAGCCGGCGCGCCACGAGACTGCCCAGACGGCCGATGACGTTCACCGGCCCGTCAGCCCTGCTGGATTTTCTTCAGCCCTTCCTGGGCCTCGGTGTAGTTGGGGAAGGCCGCGATGGCCTGCTTGTACATCTCCACCGCCTTGTCCTTCTTCCCCTGGTCCTGGTAGAGCAGGGCACGGGAGTAGAGCGTCATCGCCTCGGTCGGCACCTGGCGGCTCATCCGCTGGGTGGCCACGTCCTTGGGCAGGGGCGGAAGGTTCGCGTCCTTCATCAGACGCTGGGCGACGTCCGTGATGATGCTGAACAACTTGTCCTGTGATGCGGTCGCAGACTCGGTCTTCATGATCTCGGTCGTTTCGACGTTGATCAGCCTGATGTCCACCCGCCAGGTGCCCATGTTGGCGATGAAGGTCCCCGTCACGGCGTACTTGGCGCCGACGATCTTGCCGACCTTGGCCGCGGTCTGGGGGTCCACCCGACCCGACGCGCCTAGGTTCTGCTCGTCGGTGAGCTTCTGGATCTCCTGCCGCTCGACGACCCGCCAGCCGTTGTTCACGGTCAGTTCGGTAATGAGCTCGCCGGCGAAGCCCCGCTGCAGACCCTCGAGGTCGGCGGGATCCTTCATCCCCATCGAGCCACCGTTCTCGAAGGCGAAGACGGCGACGCCCGGACGGGAGTCCGGCGTCACGGCCTGTTGCGCGATCGCCGGCCCCGCGAAACCGATCACGGCGGCGAGCGCCAGCATCGAACGCGAACGCATAGAGTGCTCCTCGGGTCCAAGACCCCTGTGGGTACTCACAACGTCAGCTGCAAGCCTTCTTGGGCGGCGAGCACTTCACCCCGCCAGCCCAGCTTCTTCGCTTCCTTGCGGGCGGCGGCCAGGACGTCGTCCATCGCGCCGTCCGTGTGCTCGGGCTCGTGATGGAAGAGCACGAGCCGCTTCACGCCCGCTTCCGCCGCGAGGGCCACCGCCTCGGTG
>DATBBZ010000101.1:0-2082 GCA_036270745.1 Gemmatimonadales bacterium
TGTGAATCCCGCCGGATGGTGGTTCTTGATCATCAGCCGCGACGTTTCGGGCTTCAGGACTTGACCGCGGGTCCCCAGGAACTCCCTCAGAAACGCGGCGACGTCCGGCGCGGACGCGTGCGTTCCTCCCCAGGGAGCGCCCAGCTTCCTCCAATACGGACTGTTCCAATCCCACTCCTTGGCCTGCGGATCTCCGCTCCCCGATTCGGGCGCGGCGCCTTCGGTCTGGCACGAGACCATCTCTTCCAGCTTGAACCGCCCGAGCCCCTGAGCCGAGTGCTTCATCTCCAGGGGCCGAAAGACGTTGCGGTCGACGAGCGTGAGCATGTCCGACCCGCTAACGATCTCACCAACCCGCGCGGCGAGCAAGATCCCCATGCTCGAGTATTGATACCGGGCACCGGGAGCGAAATCGAGGGGCGCGTGAGTCGCCTGCTCGACGAACTCTGTCAGCGGCGCATGCCGCCTGCGCAGCTCGTTGTTATTAATTCGGCTGTCGGAATTTGATTGGGGGCGGCCAAGGCGTGATGTACAAGGGCTTTCGGGCGAGGACACGTCCCGCACGGAGGTGACCGATGCACTGGCGTTACCGGCTCCGCAAGCAGCAGTTGCTCGACGAGTGTGAGGTCCCGCCGGAGGTCTTCCGCGGCGGCATCGAGCGCCTCGCCGAGTTCGCCCGGCCGTTCGCCGAGTGCCTGGCACGCCGGGAGCAGCGGGACCACGCCCGGACCTACCTCGCCGGGCTGGTCTCCGACCTGAAGCACAAGACCGCCGAGTCCATCGCCTACCGCCACGACCAGGACCGGCACGGCCTCCAGCACTTCGTCGGATCGTCCACCTGGGACCACCGGCCGCTGCTGCGCGAGCTGGCCGGCCAGGTGGGCCGGGCGATCGGCACGCCCGACGGCGTGATCGTCTTCGACCCCTCGGGCTTCGCAAAGAAGGGCGGTGCGTCGGCGGGCGTGCAGCGGCAGTGGATCGGGCGGCTCGGGAAGGTGGACAACGGCCAGGTCGGGGTCTTCATGGCCTACGCCACGTACCACGAGCATGCCCTGGTCGATGTCCGGCTCTACCTGCCCAAGGAGTGGGCCAGGGACCGCGCCCGGCGGAAGCGGTGCGGTATCCCCAGGGCGGTCCGCTACCGGACACGGCACGAGTTGGCCCTGGAGATGCTCGCGGAGACCGGCCCACTGCTACCGCACGGCTGGGTCACCGGGGACGACGAGATGGGCCGGTCGTCGCACTTCCGGGCCGAACTGCGTCGCCTGCACGAGCGCTACTTGCTCGCGGTGCCGTCGAACACGACGGTCCGCGACCTGGAGGGCGAGGTGCCCGAGTGGTGTGGCCGGGGGCCGCACCCGAAGCGGGCGTTCGAGCAGGTGCGGGCCTGGTCCGAGTCCCTGCCGCCGGGGGCGTGGCGGCGGATCGAGGTCGGGGAGGGCGAGCGCGGGCCGCAGTTCGTGGAGCTCGTCGCGGCACGGGTGGTGGCGCGGACGGACCGTGGGCGGATCGGTCCGGAGGAGCTGCTGGTCGTGATCCGGGGCCTCGACGAGGACGGGGCGACGAAGCACGACTACTACCTGTCCGACGCCCCGCCGGAGACGCCGCCGGGCGTGTTGGCGCGGGTGGCCAAGGCGGGGCACCGGGTCGAGCGATGTCTGCAACGCGGCAAGAGCGAGGCGGGGCTGGCCGAGTACCAGGTGCGGACCTGGGCGGGCTGGCATCATCACCAGGCGTTGTCGCTGATCGCGGGGTGGTTCTTGGTGGGGGAGGCGCGTCGGGGGAAAAAAGGTAACGCCGGCGCTGACGGTGCCGCAGGTCCGCGCCGGCCTGGCGTCGCTGCTGCGTGCGGCGTGCGGGTGTGACGAGCCGGACCGGGTTGACCGCGATCGGAAGCGGTGGCTGACGCGGACAGCCCTGGCTCGCTTCTACCGCTGGAAGAAGTTCAAGCGCTTGGCTCCGTTGAGGAAGCGCTTACTGACGTGATCTCTGACAGCCGAAGTAGGGATAACGATATGGAACGGTTAGTGCCAGTAAAAGAGGGCAGGACTTCGATGGAGATGGCGGCAACGCAAAGCGAAC
>DATBBZ010000102.1:0-5985 GCA_036270745.1 Gemmatimonadales bacterium
GCGCGACTTCCAGGTGTACGGCAACGACCTCATCGTGGCCACCCACGGGCGCGGATTCTGGGTGATCGACGATATCAGCCCCCTGCGGCAGATCGACGACTCCGTGCTCAAGGCCGACGCCTATCTGTTCCAGCCGGCCGATTGCATCGAGGTCCTCCAGGGGGACGACAACGGCACGCCGCTCCAGAAGGATGAGCCGCAGGCCGAGAACCCGCCGAACGGGGCGTACATCGACTATTTCCTGAAGGAAGCACCCCAGACCGCAGTGACGATCGAGATTCTCGATGCGTCCGGCGCATCGCTCGAGACGTTTTCGAGTGCCCCTGCCCCCGCCGAGCCCCCGGCTGGAGGTCAAGGCGGCGGTCAGCCGCAAGGGATTCCGAATACCACGGCCCTCTGGCGGGTGCCGCCCGGACCCTTCTCGGCAGCGGCCGGCATGCACCGGGTGGCGTGGGATCCGAATGCGGGCCGACGCCGCCGCGGCCCGCGCGGCGGGGCCAATCAGCCGCCACCGCCCAAGCTCCCCGGGACGTTCACCGCGAAGTTCACGGTGAACGGTCAGACCCAGTCGAAGAGCTTCATGGTCCGCCCGGATCCGCGGCTCGCCAACGAGTAGCTCAAACCACGAGGGAATCGATGTCACCCAGACTGTTCTGGCTGCCCCTGGGCCTGGTGGTCGCGGCCGCGGCGCCCGCGGCGGATGGGCCGTTCACCCTGGCACAGGTACTGGGATATCCGTACCCGAACGAGATGGTCACCGCTCCGTCCGGCGCCACGATGGCGTGGGTCTTCAACGAGCACGGCGTGCGTAACATCTGGGTGGCGGAGGCGCCGGACTGGAAGGCGCGTCGCCTGACGAACGGCACCGCGGATGACGGCCAGGAGCTGGGTCAGCTGCAGTTCACGCGAGACGGCAAGACGCTTGTTTACGTGCGCGGTGGGGATCACGACGCCAACTGGGACGCGCCCCCTCCTGATCCGGATCACAGTCCCGTCGAGCCGAAGGTCAAAATCTGGACCGTCCCGGTGTCCGGAGGGACGCCGAAGATCCTGGTCGACGGGGACGCGCCACTGGTGTCCCCCAAGGCCGACGTCGTGGTGTTCCTCAAGAATGGACAGATCTGGTCCATCCCGGTCGACGGATCGAAACCGGCGAGTCAGCTGGTGTTCGCCCGCGGGGACAACGGCTCGCTGGCCTGGTCGCCGGACGGGAGCAAGCTGGCGTTCGTCTCCGATCGCGGCGATCACAGCTTCATCGCGGTGTTCACGGACAGCGCGACGCCACTTCAGTATCTCGCGCCCTCGACGTCGATCGACCTCGAGCCCACCTGGTCTCCGGACGGCAAACAGATCGCGTACGTCCGGCTGCCCGGCCGGGGCGGCCCTCCGCGCCTGATGCTGCAGCGCGCGATGTCGCCGTGGCAGATCTGGGTCGCGGATGTGGGGACGGGCGCGGGGCAGCTGGTCTGGAAGAGCCCGCTGACGCTGCATGCGTCCTACGGCGGGGCCAATCTCTTGTGGGGGGATGGCGGCCGGCTGGTTTTTCGAAATGGCACCGACGGGTGGGGGCACCTCTACTCCGTGCCGGTGACCGGCGGCGACGCACTGCTGCTTACGCCGGGTGCGTTCATGGTGGAGCAGGTGGCGCTCTCGCCTGACCGCAAAACACTCGTCTACAGCGCCAACACGGGAGCCGACTCGGACGACATCGATCGCCGCCATCTGTTCAAGGTGCCGGTGGACCGTGCCGCGCCGAGCGCGGTGACGGCGGGGATGGGAGTCGAGTGGGCGCCGGCGATCAGCGGTGACGGAAACTGGATCGCGCTCATCTCCGCCGAGGTGAAGCGGCCGCCCCTGCCGGCGGCGGTGAGGCTCTCCGGGGGAGACCTGACGCTCATCGGGGCGGACCGGATTCCCTCTGACTTTCCGACCCAGTCACTGGTCGTGCCCAGGAAGGTGGTCTTCAAGGCGGCGGACGGGACTGAAGTGCATGGCCAGCTCTTCGAGCAGCCGGGCCTCACGGGGAAGCATCCGGGCATCGTCTTCGTCCACGGCGGCCCGCCGCGGCAGATGCTGCTCGGGTGGCACTACATGGGCTATTACTCGAACGCGTACGCCGTGAATCAGTATCTCGCGAGCCGGGGCTTCGTTGTCCTCTCGGTGAATTACCGGCTGGGGATCGGGTACGGCTGGGAGTTTCACCATCCCGCGCATGCGGGTGCGGCGGGTGCGTCCGAATACCAGGACGTCCTGGCGGGCGGGAAGTGGCTCGCGGCGCGTTCCGAGGTCGACCATGCCAAGGTCGGCATCTGGGGTGGTTCGTACGGCGGGTATCTCACGGCGCTGGGGCTGGCACGGAATTCGGACGTGTTCGCGGCCGGCGTGGACTACCACGGTGTGCACAACTGGACCAGTGACGACGCCGACCGGTACACACCGCACTGGCGGTATGAGCAGGGAGACCTGGACAGTGCCAAGAAAGTCGGCTGGACCTCCTCGCCGGTGGCCGACATCGCGACTTGGAGGTCACCCGTCCTGCTGATCCAGGGAGACGATGATCGGAACGTCCATTTCCACGAGACCGTGGACCTGGCCCGCCGGCTCGACCAGGCGGGCGTCAAGTTCGAGGAGATGGTGATCCCGGACGAGATTCACGGCTTCCTGCGGTGGCATTCCTGGCTGCAGGCCGACTCGGCGACGGCGGCGTACTTCCAGAAGACGTTCTAGTCATTCTCGCAGGGAGCCGCCGGCGCCGGACCGGGCGCACCCCAAGCCTTGAGGGCGCTGGCCTAAGTCCAAGGCGGGCGGCACCTTTAGGCCGCAATGGCTGATACTTCCCGCCTCGCCGCCGCCCTCGCCGACCGCTACCGCGTCGAGCGCGAACTCGGGGTGGGCGGGATGGCCACCGTCTACCTCGCGTTCGACGTCAAGCACGACCGCAAGGTGGCGCTGAAGGTGCTGAAGCCCGAACTCGCGGCGGTGCTCGGCGCCGAGCGGTTTGTGGTCGAGATCAAGACCACCGCGAGTCTGCAGCACCCGCACATCCTGCCCCTGTTCGATTCGGGAACGGCCGACGGGTTCCTCTATTACGTCATGCCGTACATCGAAGGGGAGACCCTTCGGGACAAGCTGAACCGCGAAACCCAACTCGGCGTCGATGAGGCGGTGCGGATCACCCGCGAGGTCGCCGACGCGCTGGATTACGCCCATCGCCACGGCGTCATCCACCGCGACATCAAGCCCGAGAACATTCTGCTCCACGACGGACGGCCGATGGTCGTGGACTTCGGCATCGCCCTCGCGCTCTCGGCAGCCGCGGGCGGCCGGATGACCGAGACCGGCCTCTCCCTTGGGACGCCGCACTACATGAGTCCCGAACAAGCGACGGCCGAGAAGGACCTGACGAACCGGTCCGACATCTACTCGCTGGGCGCGGTGCTCTACGAGATGTTGACGGGCAACCCGCCGCATGTGGGGGCGTCTGCCCAGCAGATCATCATGCGGATCGTCACCGAAGACGCTCCTCCGATCACCACTGTCCGCAAGTCCGTCCCCCCGCATGTCGCCTCAGCGGTGGCAAAGGCGATCGAGCGGCTCCCCGCCGATCGCTTCGAGAGCGCCGCGGAATTTGCCCGGGCGCTCGGGGATCCGCAGTTCCGGTGGGCGGGAGGGGGCGAGGGTGGGGGTGGGGGTGGGGCGGCGCTGGCTGCGGGCGGGCACAGCTCCAGATCGATCGGCTGGCCGACGATGGCCGGGGCGGCGGTGCTGGTCGTCGCGGCGGTCCTCGTGGGGCGTTGGACTGCGGGAGGCGGAGGGGGGGAGCGCCTGGTGGCGCGATTCGCAATCCAAGTGGCTGCCCAGGGAGGTATTACGGGCGCCTCGGCCAACGCCTTCGCGCTCTCCTCGGACGGCCGGACCCTCGTGTTCGCGTCGCGGGGAGCCGCGGGCGCCGAGGCGCAGCTGTACGTCCGTAGACTCGACGAGGTCGCGGCCCACCCGATTCCCGGAACCCAAGGCGCGGTCAGTCCCACCTTTTCACCGGATGGGAAACGCCTGGCATACCTGGGACCGGGCGGCGTGTACGTTCTGAGCCTGCCCTTCAACTCGGGGTCCGCCCACCTGGTCCCCAACAGCCAGGCCCAGGCGCTCAGTTCGGTGCTCTGGCTGGATGACGATCACCTGCTGACGTCCGATAACCTCGGTGGGCTCGTGAGCGTCACGCTGGATGGTCACAGTCGCGTCCTCGCCGAGCCCGACCCGCGGGCTCACGAGCAGAGCCTGTTTCTCGGCGACGTATTGCCCGATCGGAAGACCATCCTGGTCATCCCCGCGGGCGGCTTCAACGTGACCGGTCCCGTCGTCGCCATCGACTCACGTACCGGCCACCGGACCAAGATCCTCGACCTGACCGTGAACGCGGTCTGGTACGCCGACGGCTGCCTGCTGTGGAGCCTCCCCGGAGGATCCCTGCAGGGGGCTCCCTTCGATGTGGGACGTCTCAAGGTCGGGAGCGCTCCGGTCACCATTGCGGAAGGCGTGCACCAGGAGATCGGCGGGGGCGGCCAGGTGGGGGTCTCGGCGTCCGGATCCCTCGTCTACGCGGTCGAGGAGCCCCTTTCGCTCGTGCTGCTCGACCGCGCCGGGAAGCGGCAAGTGCTCGGGGAGGGACGCCGATTCCACAATCCCCGCTTTTCGCCGGACGGAAGCCGGATCGCCATGGACCTGATGGAGAACGGGAACCGGGACGTCTGGAGCTTCGACCTGCGTCAACGCACACTGTCCCGGATCTCGTTCGAGGACGACGGGCACGACGCGGTCTGGTCCGCCGACGGCCGCTGGCTCGTGTATCAGCATGACGCGGGCTTGTGGCGGCGTCGCAGCGACGGCAGTGGCGGACCGGATTCAGTGTACACTGGACCGGACGTGGTCCAGGCGCTCGAGTATGAACGGGATGGCTCGGTGCTCGGCGTGTCGCTCGGGCCCAACGGCGCGTTCAACATCGCCCGGGCCCCGGCGGAACACGGGAAGTTCACTCCCCTTCTGACCAGCCCGTTTACCCAAGAAGCCGCGACGCTTTCCCGAGACGGAAAGTGGCTGGCGTACGGCAGCGACGAAACAGGGCGCGAGGAGGTCTACGTCCGATCCTTTCCGGACGGGCCCAAGGTTCTGGTCTCGAGTCTCGGCGGTCGCGAGCCCCGCTGGGCGCCCGACGGCCGCACGCTCTACTATGTCGGGCAAGTGGACGGGAGTCCCACGATGATGGCCGCGACACTGGACCCCGGCCCGACCCCCGTGGTGCGCGGGCGGACGGCGCTCTTCGACGCCGCCGATCTGGCGCCGGCTTCGCCACATGCCAACTGGGACATTTCGCCGGACGGGACCCGGTTCGTAGTGGCCAACCAGGCGCCACTGATTTCGGTGATTTACGTGCTCAGCGGGACCGAGGAAGTGCGGCGGCGGCCAGGCGCGAAGCCATGACTCCGCTCGAACGCCTGCGCACGGCGCTCGCTGACCGCTACCGCATCGAGAAGGAGCTGGGGCAGGGAGGCATGGCGGTGGTCTATCTCGCCGAGGATCTGAAGCACCACCGACGCGTCGCGGTCAAGGTGCTGCATCCCGACCTGTCGGCCATTCTTGGCCCCGACCGGTTCCACCAGGAGATCTCGCTCACCGCGGCGCTCCAGCACCCCCACATCCTGCCCCTCTTCGACTCCGGGTCGGCCGAGGGGCATCTCTACTACGTCATGCCGTACGTCGAGGGGGAGACGCTGCGCGACCGCCTGACCCGCGACACGCAGCTACCCGTGGCGGAGGCGGTGCGAATTGCGTCAGAGGTGGCCGACGCCCTCGAGTACGCCCACAGCCGGGGCATCCTCCACCGCGACATCAAGCCCTCCAACCTCCTGCTCGACAGCCGCGGCACCGTCTGGGTCACCGACTTCGGCCTGGCCAAAGCGAGCGACCAGAAGGACTTGACCCACACCG
>DATBBZ010000103.1:0-2995 GCA_036270745.1 Gemmatimonadales bacterium
CACCGAGATGAACTCGACGGCCTGCACACCCTCGTCCACCATCCGGTTGAGGGCGTTGCCGCCGCCGCCGCCCACGCCGACGACTTTCATCCGCGCGTTCTGCGCCACTGTCTCTTCGAGCTCGAAGATCATGGTTGCCCCGGCTCCCTGATCAGAAGAAGTCCTGCAGCCATCGTTTGACGGGTCCCAGGAGCTTGTCCATCCCCGGACCCGTCACGAGTGAGCCTGCTCCCCCCGCGCCGCCCTGCCCGCCATTCACGGCACCCTGCACCACCCGCCGGGCGGCGTACATCGCCAGACCGACCGGCACCGCGTAGCGCGGCGCCTGCACGCTGTCGATCAGCCCGCCGAGCCCCCGCTCCGGAGTCCCGGTGCGTACCGGCATGGCGAACACCTCGCGGGCCAGCTCCACCATGCCCGGCAGATGCGCCGTCCCGCCCGTCAGCACGACGCCCGCCGGAAGCAGCTTGGGGTCGTCGTAACCGGCTTTGGCAAGCTCGGCACGCACCAGCTGGAGAATCTCGTCCATCCGCTGGTGGATGATGTGCGCCACCATATCCCGCGGCGCCTGCCGCTTGCCCTGTCCGGGCGTCGAGGGCAGCTCCACCATCTCGTCCGGATCGACGAGCGGCTGATACGCGCTTCCGTGCCGCTCCTTCACCCGCTCGGCGTCCGCCTGCGTGAGCGACAGCCCCTGCACCAGGTCGCTGGTCACGTGGCCGCCCGCGAATTTCAGCGAGGCCAGGTGCCGGATCTTGCCCTTATGGAAGATCGCAACGCCGGTCGACTGCCCGCCGATCTCGGCGAGGGCGACGCCCAACTCGCGCTCGTCGTCGGACAACACGGCCTGCGACGCCGCCAGGGGCTCGAGCACGATATCCGCGACCTTGAATCCCGCGCGCTCTACGCTGCGGCGGAGGTTCTGGACCGCGGTGGCCTGCGCCATCACCAGATACATGTCCACTTCCAGGCGCGTCCCCGTCATGCCCACGGGATCCGAGATCTCCGACTGCGAGTCGATCTTGTACTCCTGCGGGATGCCGTGCAGGAGCTGGAGATCACGTCCCAGCACGACGGTGCGCGCCACATCGTTGGCCCGGTCGACGTCGCCGGCGGAAACTTCATCACCCCGGATCGCCACCACCCCGCTCGAGGTCCGGGCCGACACATGCTCGCCCGCGATGCCGCACGTGACGTCGGACACGCTCGCCCCGGCCATCCGCGATGCGTCCCGCATCGCCGCCGTCACCGAGCGGGCCGTCTCTTCGATGTCCCGGACCATCCCCCGCCGCACGCCGGTGTTCTTCGCGACGCCGACGCCCAGAATCTTCACCACCGGGACGCGGGGCAGATCTCCCGCGACCTCGGCGATCACCACACAGGTTTTGGTGCTGCCCAGGTCCAGGCCCGCGACCAGCCGTCGCTCGTTCTTGCTCACGACGAAGCCTTTCGCCGGACCACGATCTGCCCGGCAAACCGCGCGTCGAGCTCCGCGAACGACCGCCCTTTGAACGCCAAGTCCTTCTGCACCAGCACCACCGCCTGAATGACCTCCGGTTGAGCGTCGGATCCCAACAGCACCCGGCGGTGCGCGATCCCCTCGTCCAGCGCGTACGCGCCGCGCGCCATCCGCCGCGCCGACGTGATCGACTGGAAGAGCGCGGGATCCACCGCCCGCACCAGCCCCAGCACCGACGCGAGCCCCGAGTCCGCGCTCGCCGCGACGGGGAGGTCCAGCACCGTCCGCGCGGGATCGAAGGGCAGCGGGTGACCGGCTGCGTCCACCACGACCAACCCGCGCGGCCCCGGCACGAAGGCCGCCGGCTCCACTTCCCGCACGATCACCGCCAGCGCGCCGGGGAGGTGACGCTTCACGCGCACCTCTGCCACGCCCGGCAAGGCCCGGACCCGCGCCTCGAGGGGCGCGGTCGGGTCGAAGACACTCGCCTCATGCGACAGGTCGAGCGCCCGCAGTACCCCTTCGGGCGCCAGGTTGTGCACGCCGACCAGCTCCACCTGCCGCACCTGGAAGAACGACAGGCGCCGGCCCAGGGCCGGCACGCCGAACCACAAACCGCCCAGCACGGCCACTGTGACGAGCGGAATCCAGACCCGCCGGTCTTTCAGTGCTTCGAGCACCGTGCTCACCGGACCGAGCGCTCCCGGCGCCGCGCCATCAGGATCTCCGGTCCCACCCGCGTCACATCGCCTGCACCCATCGTCAGGAGGAGGTCACCCGGCTTCAGGAGACCCGCGACCACGTCGGTGAGCTGTGCCCGGTCCGAGACTTTCACCGTCTCCGTGCCGGCAGTCCGCGCTGCGTCGATCACCAAGTCCGAGGTCACGCCGGCCAGCGGCGCCTCCCGGGCTCCGTAGATCGGCGCCACCACGGCGACATCCGCGGCGGACAGGGCCTGGCCCAACGCCTTCCCGTGGGCCGCCGTCCGCGAGTACAGGTGCGGCTGGAACACCGCGACCACCCGCCGGTCCGGAAACGCCTGCCGGGCCCCGGCCAACGTCGCCGCGACTTCCGTGGGGTGGTGCGCGTAGTCGTCCACCACCATGACGCCATTCACCTCGCCGAGCCGCTCGAAGCGCCGCGCCACGCCGCGGAATTCCGCGAGTGCCGCCGCCGCCGTCCGAACGTTGGCACCGACAGCATGTACCGCCGCGAGCGCCACGCCCGCGTTGCGCACGTTGTGGGCTCCCGGCACCTGGAGCGTCAGCGCGACCGTGTCCCCATTCGGCAATTTCACCTGTGCCGTGGATCCGGTCGCCGAAAAGTGTGCGTTTCGGATCCGCACGTCGCCCGACTCGGTCCCAACCGTCCAGACCGGAACCTTCAACGCGCGAACGACGCGCTGCGCCCCCGGATCCTCGGCCGACGCGATGACCCGCCGCGCCCGTCCCGCGAACTCCGCGAACGCTTCCTCGAGTGCACCGACGCTTCCGTAACACTCCAGATGGTCGGGTTCAACGTTGTTGACCACGGCCA
>DATBBZ010000104.1:0-3160 GCA_036270745.1 Gemmatimonadales bacterium
CGTGGACGAGCCCGCGCAGTGGGATGCCTGGAACACGGGATTCACGGGCAAGCTCTGGACGATCGATTCCGTGAAGGCGCTCCGGGCGGGAGGGGACGCCGTCGAGCGCTGGATCGAGTTCGAGAAGCCGTGGAACGGCACGCACATCACCCAGCGGATCATCCTCCGGCGCGGCGAGCCCTACGTCGAGATCGACAACCAGATCGACTGGCACGAGCGCCACAGATTCCTGAAGGCGGCGTTCGATTGGAACGTCACGGCCGACAGCGCGACCTACGAGATCGGCTACGGCGCCATCGGGCAGCCCACCAATCCGTCGACGCAGGCGGAGCGGGCCAAGTACGAGCACCCGGGACACCGGTGGGGTGATCTGTCGGATTCGGCGTTCGGCATCAGCATCTTGAACGACTCGAAGTACGGATGGGACACGCGCGGGCACCGCATGCGGCTGTCCTTGCTCCGCTCGCCGCTCTGGCCAGACTCTCTAGCCGACCGGGGCCCACAGCATTTCCGGTACGCCATCTATCCCCACGCGGGTGGTTGACAGGCCGGCCTGACCGAGCGCGAAGGACAGGCCTTCAATGTCCCGATGATCGCCGTCGCGACGTCCGCGCACGCCGGGGCCGCGGGGAAATCCTGGTCGGTGGCGGTGCCTTCGGAACCGGACGTCTACATCACCGTGGTGAAGCGCGCCGAAGAGGTGCCGGGACTCGTGCTGCGGGTGGTGGAATGGCATGGGAAGGCGACCACCACGAAGATCTCGTTCGGACACGCGGTGAAGCGGGTGCGGCGCGCCAATCTCCTGGAAGACCCAGGACCGGCGCTGACGCTTTCAGCGGACGGCCGGAGTGTGTCCCTGACGCTGCGTCCCTGGGAGATTGCCACTCTGCTGGTGGAGTAGGAGCCGAGGTAGATTCAGCCCTGACGGGGGTGCCTGCAATCCGCAGGCTGAGATTACACCCTTAGAACCTGACCCGGTTAACACCGGCGGAGGGAGTCAGCATGGACGTCGTTACGCAGATGCATTGCGCCCGCCAGGGCGAGGTCACGCGAGAGATGCAGCGCGTGGCCGAACGCGAAGAACTGCCCGCCGAGACCGTCCGCGCCGAGGTCGCGAGTGGCCGCCTCGTGATCCCCGCGAACGTCAACCATCTCGCCAAGGGGCTCGACCCGATGGCCATCGGCAAGGTGGCCAAAGTCAAAATCAACGCCAACATCGGCAACTCGGCGGTGACGTCCGACATCGAGGGAGAGCTCGACAAGCTCCATCACGCGGTGCACTACGGCGCCGACACCGTGATGGATCTCTCCACCGGCGGCAACATCGACGCCATCCGCCAGGCGATCATCGACGCGTCTCCGGTGCCGATCGGCACCGTGCCCATTTACCAGGCCGTACAGGAAACCGGCAAGGTCGAGGACCTCACCGCCGACGACTTGATCGGCATGGTGGAGCACCAGGCCCAGCAGGGTGTCGATTACGTCACGGTCCATTGCGGGATCAAGCGCGCCTATGTGGGCCTGGCCCTGGGCCGGGTCACGGGCATCGTCTCTCGCGGCGGCTCGCTCCACGCCTACTGGATGACCCATCACAACCAGGAAAACCCGTTCTATACCCACTTCGACAAGATTCTGGAAATCGCGCGGAAGTACGACGTGACGTTGTCCCTGGGCGACGCGCTCCGGCCCGGGTCCGTGGCCGACGCCAGCGACAAGGCGCAGTTCGCGGAGCTCGACACGCTGGGCGAGCTCACGGAGCGGGCCTGGGCGAAGGACGTGCAGGTGATGATCGAAGGACCCGGGCATATCCCGATGGACCAGATCCAGATGAACGTCGAGCGGCAGAAGCGGATCTGCCACGAGGCACCCTTCTACACGCTCGGTCCGCTCGTGACGGACATCGCGCCCGGCTACGACCACATCACGAGCGCCATCGGAGCCGCGATGATCGGCTGGTATGGCGCGGACATGCTTTGTTACGTCACCCGCAAAGAGCACCTCGGCCTGCCGAACGCCGAAGAGGTTCGGGAGGGCGTGATCGCGTACAAGATCGCGGCGCATGCGGCGGACATCGCCCGGGGACGGAAGGGCGCCCGGGACCGGGACGACGCGCTCTCGCGGGCCCGGTACGCCTTCGACTGGAAAGAGCAGTTCCGGCTGTCGCTCGACCCCGAGCGGGCGCAGGAGCTGCACGATGAATCGCTCCCCTCGGAGTATTTCAAGAGCGCCGAGTTCTGCGCTATGTGCGGGCCGAAGTTCTGCTCGATGCACCTCACCCGGGAAATCGAGCGGAACCTGGGGGTCCGGGCGCCTCAGGCGACGCGGGAGTCCGTCGGGGCGGATTGAGTTCCATTCTTTTCTTCTTAGGGGCCGGCCCATGTCATCCTGAGCGCCGAAGGCGCGAAGGACCTGCTAGTTCACACCGGGGGCGGCGGGAGCACCCGCGCCAGCGCCCTCAGGAGCTGGCCGTCGGGCGTGGTGCCGTCGGGAGCCTCCGCCAGAACCACGGCGAAGCGCCTCCGGAGGAGTGGGTCCCGCATGGCGTGCGAGGCGAACTGAAGGGTCAGCGGGATGAACCAGGGAGCCTGCCGGGCACCGGCACCAGCCCGGGCGACGGCCGCGTACTGCTCGAAGATGGCCAGAATGAAAGCCGGCTTGGACCGGAACTGGCGGTAGATCGCGCCTTTGGTGAATCCGGCCGCATCCGCCACCTGGTCAAGCGACGCGAGCTCGAGACCAAGTTCCGAGATCAGCTTCAATCCCGCCTCGAGCAGGAGGGTCCGCGTTTCCGCCCGGCGCTGCTTCTTGACGATACCCATCAGTATCTATGATACGACGACGTATCTGGATACGGAAGGCGTCAAACAAAAGCGTCGACCAGAGACGTCGGGATTGGGCACGCCGCGGTGCTGATGGGTATCTCAGATACTGAGTAGTATCTCCCGTGCCGCCGCCCTGCCCGCGCCGGTCGATTGCAACCATCCTCCCGTCACGTGAAGATTGTTCGCTCTCTTTCCCTCACCCAGGCCAGGCACCGTGAGCGACACCGGCAATCTCCAATTCGATCGGGCCGAATCGGGCACCGCCCCACCGCAGGGCTCGGTCTGTGTCGTCTGCAAGAAACCGCCGACCGAGACCTACTTCGACATCAACGGGAAGA
>DATBBZ010000105.1:0-6362 GCA_036270745.1 Gemmatimonadales bacterium
TTCGCCCGAGCCGGCGGACTGCTGATCGCCGGGACCGACCCGACCGGCGGCGGCGGCGTGATTCCCGGTTACTCCGATCAGCGTGAGGCCGAGCTCCTGGTGGGCAACGGCTTTACGCCGCTCGAGGCCATCAAGATCTGCACCCTGAACGGGGCCACGTACCTGGGACGCGCCGACCGCATCGGCTCGATCGCCGTCGGCAAGCAGGCTTATCTGGTGGTGATCGACGGCAACCCCGCGGCCGACATTAACGACATCGCGAAAGTCACCCTGGTGTTCAAGCAAGGCATCGGCTACGACCCGGCGAAGATCATCGAATCGGTGAAGGGGCGCGTCGGCCTCTTCTAGACTACCCGTTGCGCAGCATTCACACTTCGTCTAGCATAGAAGTATGCCTGCACCACATGTTGCGGAAGAGAGCTCGGCCCGGATCGCCGCCGCCATCGGCGATCCGGCCCGGGCTCGCATGCTGTACGCCCTCATGGAAGGCCGGGCCCTGACCAGCACCGAGCTGGCCCTCGTCGCCGCCGTGGGCCCCTCCACCGCCAGCGCCCATCTCAATCGCTTGAAGCGGGAACGTCTGGTACGCGTGCTGATCCAGGGACGGCACCGGTATTACAGCCTGTACGGCACCGGAGTCGCGGGCGTCCTCGAAAGCCTCAGCGTTCTCGCGGGGCGCGTAGGCTCCGGGCTCCAGACCCGCACGCCCGATCACCTCCGCCTGGCCCGCACCTGCTACGACCACATCGCCGGCACGCTCGGCGTCCTGCTGCACGACCGCCTGCTCGCCGCGGAGTGGATTTCCGGCGGAGCCGCGAGCTACGAGGTCACCGCGAAAGGGACGCGGGCTCTCGCCGCGCTGGGCATCGACGTGGAGGAGACCCGCCGGGCGCGCCGGCGTTTCGCCTTCCCGTGCCTCGACTGGAGCGAACGCCGGTGCCACCTCGGTGGTGCCGTGGGCGCGGCACTCCTGGAGTCCCTGCTCAAGCGGCGCTGGGTCACGCGGGAGCGCCGGGAGCGGACCTTATCGGTCACGACCGTCGGCGCGCGGGAGCTCCGGGCCAGGTTCGGCGTGGTGCTCGGATCCAGTCCGATGGCGCGGCTGCTGGCCAGCTCCTGAGCCCCGGGCTCGCGCCCGGGGTCAGGTAAACCTCACTGCCACCAGAACAGGTGTACCTGACCCCCGGCGCAAGCCGGGGGTTAGTGAGCGGGCATCCGAAACCTGAGATCGTCTACTGAGGGATCCACCGCCACCGAATCGACGACAATCACCTGCAGCCCGGGCCGGTCCAGCGTGTGGGACTCGAGCCGGCACGGAAACAGCAAGCCGCTGTAGCGCCGGTAGTCGTGGAAGTACGTCTCGTAAGTGACCGGAACACCGTCAGCCACTCGTTTTCCCTGCCAGCGGGTGAGCGCGTAGGATGCGGTGTCGATGTAGTACGTGTCGACGGTCGAATCAGGTCTGACCACCCGCAACGCCCAGGCCGGCTTCCCCTGCGCCGTATCGAGCCCCAAGAGCCTGACCTGGATCCGGCGCGCCCGGGAGTCGAGCAGCGGGCCATCCATGTCCCCGCCGGCGATCACATTCTTCGCGGTGCCGGAATCGAGGACCCGCGGCGTCGAGTCCCCGTTGAAGGGATTGATGCCCCACACCGTCTTGCCGTCGTACCCCTGCATGAGCGTCCCCTGCGGAAAATGCACGGTGGTCAGGATCCGGCCCGGCCTGGCCATCACAATCGTGTCGCTGCCACTCAGGCCCTGCCCGAACTCGATGTGTCCGACGAGCCGGATCGCCCTGAGGCTGCGGATCTTGTCCGCGCCGCCCCGGGCCGACAGATAGCGGGCGACGATGGTGTCGACTCCAGGACGGGGCGTCTGCGCGGCGATAGACGAGACCGCCGCGAGCATCAGCAATCCGAACCAGGCGTTCCTCATCACTCCTCCTTGGGTCATATTCTCAAATATGACCCTCTCGAGCCGGGTTGCCGCGGAGCAGTGCACAGCCCTCGGCGCGCCCCACCATACCCTCGAATCCTATCCCAACCGGGACGTCTCCCTGGGCGGTCTGACCGTCACCCGTGCCATTCCGATCCGGGACCGGCGGATGGTGGGCCCCTGGTGCTTCCTGGACCGCTTCGGGCCCCTCTCCTTCAGTGCCGACCGCCCGATGGATGTGGCGCCCCATCCCCACATCGGCTTGCAGACGGTGACCTGGCTGCTCGAGGGCGAAATCCTCCACGACGACTCCCTGGGCTCCGAAGCAACGGGCCGTCCCGGTGGTGTAAACCTCATGACCGCCGGCGGTGGCATCGCGCACGCCGAGCAAACGCCGGCGGCGAACAGCGGGAAGCTGAATGGCGCGCAGCTCTGGGTGGCTCTCCCGGATGCCAGGCGGAACGTCGCGCCCTCGTTCGAGCACATCTCCCGTGTTCCCTTGATCGAGACGCCGGGTGCGGCCATTCAAGTATTTGCGGGTTCCCTGGCCGGCGGGACCTCACCGGGAAGGTTCGAGACCGCCCTGGTCGGAGCCGATCTCGAGGTGCACGCGGGGTCCGCAACAACATTCGCCACGGACCCGTCCTTCGAGCACGCGCTGCTGGTGCTGTCTGGAGATGCTGAGCTGGAGGGCCAGCGGCTCGAGCCCCGGCACCTCTACTACCTGGGCACGCAGCGGTCGAGCATCGCGTTGAAGAGTGACTCGGGAGGCCGCCTGCTGCTCATCGGGGGCCCCCCGTTTCCGGAACCCATTCTGATGTGGTGGAATTTCGTCGCGCGCACGCCGGACGAGATCGCGGTGGCCCGCGCGGACTGGGAAGCGCACCGGCGCTTCGGCGACGTCACCGCCTATCGGGGGCCGAGGCTCGACGCTCCCGCGCTGGCCCGGTTCGCTCGGCCGAACCCGGTGAGCTAGTCGTTAGGGCCAGCTGACCGTCGGACTCCCAACCTGCACCGTGTGCGCGAGGCCCTCGCCGGCCGGCAGGTTGGCGGTCACGTCGATGATGAGCGCTCCGGCGGCACCGGTATTCGTGACGCTGAGGTAATGTCCGCTTCCCGCATTCGCGGAGATGTTGGTCAAGAAGCTCAGGGCGCTGAAGAGGAACGGCGTGCCGGGACTGCCGGTGTTCCCGGGGCTCACAATCGTGATCAGCGGCGTGGCCGAGTTGATGTTGTAGTTCTCGAAGGTGACCGAATCGAGCGCGATCAGGTTGGCGCCGCCCAGCGCCGCGTCGTAGGCGATCGCGACATTGTCGAAGACGACGCCGCTCATGGTCAGATTGGCGAAGTGCACCGTTTGACCACCACCATGCACGATCTTGGGGACACCGCCCAGGAACACAGCCTGGTGCAGGACGAACACATCCGACTGAATGGTCAGTGCACCCTGGCCGTTGGCGATCCCCAGGTCGTAGAAGTGCGACGCGCCGGACCCGCCGGGATGGCCGAAGGAGATGTGCGGGGCACCCCCCGAGGCCATCATCACGGCCGTCCCCGTGGACGCGAAGGCCTGCGCGTCGCCGCTCCCCTCGCTGAAATCGGCGCCAACCGAAATGCCTCCCGCGGTCAGGAGGCCGGATTCGTTCCCGCCCTGGAAGAGCGCGCTCCCTCCCACGATCAGGGTGTCCAGGCTGTTCGTCATCTTGAGCAAGCCGGAGTTGTTCGCGGTGAAGGCCCCGCCGACGCTCAACGTGTGGCCGTTCGGAATCAGCGTGCCGCCGAACTGGACGAACGTGTTGCCGGGGAACGAGAAGTTGCCGCTGAGCGTCAGCGATCCTCCCTGCACCGCCAGCTGGGTCACGATGGCGGTACCGGACTGGAGCGTGTTGCCGTTGCCCGTCGAGTACAGGAAGGGATAGGTCGGGCCGACCGGGATGAGCTGGCCGGCCCCATCGAAAATCGTGGCTGTGACGGCATACGTTCCGGGAGCCGCGTTGATGGTCCCCCCGAGGTACAGGCGCCCGACGTGGAGGCGAGAGCCCGCGAGAGTGGTCACGTTCTGATTGACGATCAGTCCCTGACCATTGATGGTGGTGTCGTTACTCGTCACGACGGCGTTGGCTTCCAGGGTGACGCTGCCACCGACGAACGTAATCGCGGAGATCTGGACGCCCGCCGTGTTCCGGAAATCCAGCGCATCGAAGCCACCGTTGCTGGTCGAATCGACCATCGTCAGCGTTTGCGGAGCCGAGCCGTTGAAGATGGTCGTTACGCCCACGCCCGCGTGATACGCGTTGTTGCCCGTGACGATGAAGTTGCCGCTGACGATCACCGTCCCCGCCGTCATGAACCCGCCCTCGGCGCCCCCGCCGAACGACATCGTGCCCTGCGAAAACAGGGTGTCACTCGCGGTGCTCAAGACCACCCGACCGGACCCAACCGTCTGGAACTGGGTGGTCGTGGTCAGCGTGTGACCGCCGAGCGTCAGCGTCCCCACGATGCTCAACGTCTGCGCCTGGACGTTGCCGGCCAGGGTGTAGGACCCGGTGACGGTCGTGGATAGAATCGGAATGGTGCCGGTCAGGGTCTTCGTGGTACCCTGCAACGACAGGGCGCTCGAAGCGCTGGGATCGACGAACGTGCCCGCCTGCGTGAATGATCCATTCACCAGGAGCGACGCCGTATCCATCGTGACCGTCGCGCCGGACTGGATGAAGAGGCCGTTCACGGAGTAGGACAAGCCGCCGCGGATCACCGCCGAGTTGGCGGTGCCAGAGGGAACGATCACACTGTCGGTGGCGCCCGGCACGCCCGCCGGATTCCAGTTCCCACCGGTGTTCCAGTCGTTCGACACGGCCCCCGTCCACGTCTTCGGAGGCACCGCACTCCCGGAGGCCCCGAAGGTCACCGAGAGCGTACCCGCGGTCGCCGAGAAGCTTTGGGCGCCCGTGGAGGGGCCCAGGGTGACACCAGTCGACGCCCGTCCCAGCGAGTCGGTCACCACCAACGCGGTGTCCACCGACCCACCCGAGAGCGAGGCGAACGTCACGGCGACGCCCGGCACGCCGAGATGGTCGGCGCCATTCACCTGCACCACGAGGGGCAGCGGCAGCGGCTGGCTCGCCGTCCCGGTCTGGCCGTCCCCGGAGACCTTCACCACGCTCGAGGGCTTGGGCACGATATGGATCGTCGTCGAATCCCTCAGGCCCGGGGGTGTCGGGGACACCGCGCGAACCGTCACCGTACCCCGGGTGATCGCGGCCACCAGATGACCATTCGCATCCACCGCCTGGCTCGGCACATTTGTTCCCCACCCGACGTAGATCGAATCGGGCGTGGCCGTGTCGAGCACGGTGAGGCGCAGCTGGAGGGGATCTCCTGACGTCAGGATCGTGTCCCGGGGAGCGATGGCGATGCTGGTCGCGGAGAGACCCGGGCCCACGTAGAAGACGGGGAGCGGCACCGGTGCTGGCGTCGCCCCCGCGAAGACCGGAATTGACTGTGAGCCACTGAACAGGGTCTGGGCGCCCCGTTGGTAGTCCAGAAACACGTCGAACGTGTCCGTCGGCTGGCTCAGTGCGAAGGTCAGCCCCAGTTGCAGGGATGAACCGGTGGCAAAGGGATAGGTCTTGTCGAAGACCACCTCCGCCGTCGAGTGCCGCACCACCTGCGCGCGGACCTGATCGATCGCAAGCGCGTTCCCGGGGGGATTGGCCTGGGGGGCGAAACGCGGCGCCAACTCCAGGCGCACGGAGCGTCCCGGCGCGTCGAGCTCGCGGGTGCAGGTGGCCGCGGCAAGGCCGAGGAGACCCACTGCGGCCACACGTCGGAGCGGAGCGAATGATGGCATGGGGGCGAGGGGGATAGTGCAGACGGGCCGCGAGTCCGTCAAATTAGGTGGCGCCCATCTAGTCTCCTGTTCAGGAGGAGTCGTGCGGATCGTTGCGATTTCCCTGGTGTTCCTGTCTGCGACGGCGGCCTCCCTGCCGTCCCAGACCCGCCCCGCCCCGAGTGTCGATCCGACGGCGACCTCTCAGGGACCCCGGCCCCTGCCCGGTCCCGTCTACGAATCTCCCGGCTTCTCCCGCGCTGTGGCGAACGGGACGCGCACCCGCTCCGGCGCGCCGGGACCCAAATACTGGATGCAGCACCCGCGGTACCAGATCACCGCCAGCCTCGATCCTCTGCGCAACCGCGTGTCGGGGCGGGAGACGGTCGAATACGTGAACCACGCGCCAGACGCCCTCGACCGTATCGGGGTCCACCTGCGCCAGAACGTGTTCGCACCGGGCGTCCCCCGACGGCAACCCGTCCCCATCACCGGTGGCGTCACGCTCAGCCGCGTCGCCGTCGACGGACGCGCCCTGGTACTGGAACCCCGACCCGCGGCGGTCCCCATCACCGCTCCACCGGAGCAGCCGCCACAA
>DATBBZ010000106.1:0-3515 GCA_036270745.1 Gemmatimonadales bacterium
TCTTCCAGGAGAGCGTGCTGATGGAGCAACCCTTCGTGAAGGACGACAAGGTGACCATCGGCGATCTGGTGAAGGCCTATTCGGGCAAGACCGGTGAGAAGGTGCAGATCCGCCGGTTCTCCCGGTTCGAGCTCGGGGGCAGCTGACCGTGGCGGCCCTGGCCTACAAGCGTGCGCTGCTCAAACTGTCGGGTGAGCACTTCGCGGGTGGGAAGGGCACCGGGGCGGGCATCGATTTTGCTACCCTCGAAGGGCTGACCGATGAGCTGAAGTCGGTGGCGGCAACGGGCGTCCAGCTGGGTCTGGTCGTGGGGGGCGGGAACATCCTCCGCGGCACCACCGCCAGTCAGCAGGGCATGGACCGCGTGTCGGCTGACTACATGGGCATGCTGGCCACCGTGATCAACGCGCTGGCCTTGCAGGAATTGCTGGAGAAAAAGGGCGTCGATACGCGGGTCATGACGGCTATCCGGATGGAGGAGCTGGCCGAGCCGTACATCCGCCGGCGGGCCATTCGGCATCTGGACAAGGGCCGGGTGGTGATCTTCGCGGGGGGGACCGGAAACCCCTACTTTTCCACTGACACCGCGGCGGTGCTCCGGGCCCTGGAAATCGAGGCGCAGGTCCTGATGAAAGCGACGAATGTGGACGGCGTGTACACCGCCGACCCCAAGAAGGACAAGACGGCGAAGTTCATTTCGGAGCTGTCCTTCCAGGACGCGCTCGTCAAGGGGTACGCCGTGATGGACGCCAACGCGTTCGGCTTGTGCAAGGAGAACCGGCTTCCCATCGTAGTGTTCAACATCAACCAGTCCGGCGCGACCGCGCGCATTCTGGCCGGAGAGCGCGTCGGCACCATCGTTCGATGAGCACGATCCCCGAGCTGTTGAAATCGGCCAAAGCGGCCATGGAGAAATCGCTCGAGTCGGTGAAGCGCGAGTTCTCGAGCGTACGGACCGGCCGGGCCACGACCACTCTCCTCGACGTCGTGCGCGTGGACGCGTACGGCAACCTGATGCCGCTCAATCAGGTCGCGAGTGTCGCCGCGCCGGAGCCCAAGCTCCTGACCGTCACCCCGTGGGACAAGTCGCTCGCCAAGGCCATCGAGAAAGCCATCGTGGTCTCCGATCTGGGTCTCACGCCCTCGAGCGACGGCACCATCATCCGGATCCCGCTGCCGGCCCTCACCGAGGAGCGGCGCAAGGAGCTGGTGAAGGTGGTGCACAAGTTCGCCGAAGAAGGCCGAGTCGGGGTGCGGCACGCGCGAACCGAGGCCATCGCCAAAGCCAAGAAGCTCGAGCACGTGTCCGAGGACGAGAAGAAGCACTGCGAGAAAGACGTGCAGAAACTGCACGACGACAAGATGAAGCAGATCGATGAAGCGGTGAAGGGCAAGGAAGCGGAGATCATGGAGGTCTAGTGGTCACCGCGGATCTCCTGGCGCAGGTTCGTCTCAATGGCAGCGTGCCCCGCCACGTCGCCATCATCATGGATGGCAACGGGCGCTGGGCCCGCGGGCGCCTGATGCCGCGGCCCCTGGGACACCGTGCCGGCATGAAGGCGGTGCGGGAAGTCGTGGAAGGCGCCATCCAGAGCGGCGTCGAGGTCCTCACCCTGTTCGCGTTCTCGGAAGAAAACTGGAACCGCCCGGCCACCGAGATCTCGGCCCTGATGAGCCTGCTCGAGGAGTACATCGCCCGGGAGATCGCCGAGCTGCGGGGCCAGGGCGTGCGCGTCAACGTGCTCGGGGATCTGACGCGTTTGGGCCCCAAGCAGCGGGCCGCGGTCGAGCGGATCATGGGGGACACGCGAGGCGGCGCCAAACTCTCCCTCAACCTGTGCATCTCCTACTCGTCGCGCGCCGAGCTGGCGCGGGCGGCCCGGCTCCTGGCCGAGGAGGTGTTGAAGGGGAACAAGCGCCTCGAGGACCTGGACGAGGGCGCCCTCGCCTCCAAGCTGTACACCGCGCCGTGGCCCGATCCCGATCTCCTGATCCGCACCTCGGGCGAACAGCGGCTCTCCAACTTCCTGCTCTGGCAGCTGGCCTACACCGAGATCTACATCACGCCGGTGCTCTGGCCCGACTTCGACCGGCAGTGCCTCTATGAGGCGATCCTCGACTATCAGCGACGCGAGCGACGCTTCGGTAACGTCACGGCTTGATGTCGCGGAACCTGGTCGTCCGGATCGCCTTCGCCGTCGTCGCGATCCCCCTCGCGGTCCTCATCATCTACGCAGGCGACTGGATTCTAGCGGGCATGCTGGCCGTGCTCGGCGTCCTCGGGACCCGCGAGCTCTACGATCTCGGCCGTAAGCAGGGGATCGAGCCCATCGCCGGACTCGGGCTTCTGGGCGCCGCGGCGGTCCCGCTCGGCATGCTGTCTTCGATGATCGTCGGCTGGCCGTACGCCCTGGCGGGCTGGTTGATGGCCGTGCTGGTGGTGGCGCTCGCGACCCGCACGCCGGCGCAGAAGCCGCTGTCCGCGGTCGCCCTCACCGTGCTGGGTCCGTTCTACGCGTCCTGGATGCTCGCCTTCGTGCTCAAGCTGCGGAGTGGAGCCCTCGGACCCTGGCAGGGGACGTGGCTGGTGCTGCTGCCACTCGTCGCCACCTGGACCTGCGACACCGCCGCCATGGGCGCGGGGTCGGCGATCGGCGGGCCCAAGCTCGCGCCGGTCGTGTCCCCCAAGAAGACCTGGGCGGGGGCGATCGGCGGCTTGCTCGGCGCCCTCGCGGCGACCGTCGCCATCGGGCTCTGGGTGTTCCCGCGCCTGGGGATGGTGGTCGGGGTGCTCCCCCTGATCGTGATCGGCGTCGCCATCGGCATCCTGGCGCAGGTGGGCGACGTCGCGGAGTCGCTCTTCAAACGGGAAGTCGGTGTGAAGGACAGCTCGGCCCTGATTCCCGGGCATGGCGGCGTACTCGATCGCCTGGACTCCCTCTATTTCGTTCTGCCCGCCACCGCCGGTCTCTTCTGGCTCTTCCGCGTTCCATGACCACAAGAACGGCCGGCGTCGCGATCCTCGGGTCCACGGGCTCCATCGGGTGTTCCACCCTCCACGTCCTCTCGCGCCAACGGGACCGCTTTCGCCTCGTCGCGCTGACCGCGCACACGAACCAGGCTCTGCTCGATGAACAGGCCCGGGAGTGGAAACCGGCGTTCGCCAAGTGCGTGAACGGTGACGGACGGGAGTGTCTCATCGAGGCGGCGACCCGGCCCGATGTCGACATCGTGGTGAATGGCATCGTCGGGGCCGCGGGCCTCGAGGCGACGCTCGCGGCGCTGTCCGCCGGCAAACGCGTGGCACTCGCCAACAAGGAAACGCTGGTGATGGCCGGCGAGCTGGTGACCGCAGCGGCTCGGAAGGGTGGAGGGGAGCTGGTGCCCGTCGACTCCGAGCACAGCGCCGTGCTGCAATGCCTCTCCGGGCGGACGCCGGCCGACGTGCGCCGCCTGATCCTCACCGCCTCGGGCGGGCCGTTTCGGAACTGGAGTCCGTCACAGGTGGCGGCCGC
>DATBBZ010000107.1:0-9113 GCA_036270745.1 Gemmatimonadales bacterium
ACCACCGCGGCCCCAGCGCCCGCCGCCCGCGCCTGATCGAGGAATGCATGCGCGTCGAAGCGTTCGCCGGCGAGGGCGACGAACAAGGTGCCGGGGGTCAGGTGTCGGGTGTCAGTCGAAACCCCGGTGAAGTGGCCTGACGCCGTCACCTCGACGCCGAGGGCCTGGCCAATCTGTGCCGAGGTCCACGGCTCCGGCGGCTCGGTCGGGAGCGGTGTATCGGCCATTACGACGCCCCCAGCTCCCGTACCACCTGACGCTCATCGAAGGGCTGTTTCTCGTGGCCGATCACCTGGTAGGTCTCATGTCCCTTCCCCGCCAGGATCACGGTATCCCTGGGCTGGGCAAGCGAGAGCGCGAGCGCGATGGCCTTCCGGCGGTCGGTCTCCCGATGGTGCGGGCGCCCCTGCATCCCCTGCTCCACATCATCGAGAATCCGGTTCGGATCTTCGGTGCGCGGATTGTCGGACGTGGCGATGGCCACATCGGCCAGACGGCTGACGATGTCTCCCATCGGCGCCCGCTTCCCGCGGTCCCGGTCTCCACCAGCTCCGAAGACCGCGATCACCTTGCCCCGCGTCAGCGAGCGCACGGTCTCGAGGGCCCGCTCCAGCGCGTCCGGCGTGTGCGCATAGTCCCGCAGCACGATGCACGGCCGCGAGGCAATCCGCTCCATCCGTCCGGGAACCTGGGGCGCGTGGGTCAGTCGTTCGGCCACCCCGTCCAGCGGCGCGCCCAACCCCAGCGCGCACGCGGCGACGCCGAGCGCGTTCGCGACATTGAAGGCGCCGAGTAGCGGGAGGTCCACCTCGGCGCGCCCCTGTGGCGCGACCAGGGCGAACCGCGACCCGGAGCCCGAGGTTCGCACGTCTTCAGCGCGCACGTCCCCCGTCGACTCGCCGAACGTGATGCGCCGATGCCCTCCCCCCCCCGGGAGCTTCCTCCACGCGGGGTCCTCGGCATTCACGACCTCGATGCCGTCAGGAGCCAGATAGCTCAACAGTTTGGCCTTGGCCTGGAAGTAATGCTCGAAGGTCTTGTGGTAGTCGAGATGGTCCCGGGTCAGGTTCGTGAAAATCGCCGCGCGGTAGGTGAGACCGTCCACCCGCCCCTGGTCCAGGCTGTGGGATGACACTTCCATCATGGCCCCGCGCGCGCCCCGTGTCAGGAGCAGGGCAAGCGTCTCCTGGAGGTCGATGGGTCCCGGCGTTGTCAGGTTCCCCGCTTCGCTTTCGACCGGCGTGCCGTCCGGCGCGAACGCGCCCAACGTGCCGATCGACCCCGAGGGCCAGAGCAACGAGAGCACGTGCCGGCCTAGCGTCACCGACGTGGTCTTGCCGTTGGTGCCGGTCACGCCGACCAGGTTCAGCTGTTTCGCCGGATAGCCGAACCACACCTCAGCGGCCGCGGCGGCTGCGCGCCGCCCGTCATTCACCACGACCTGCGGCAACGACCCGGCTTGCGGCGTCTCCACCAGCGCCGCGGCCGCACCCGCTTCAGCCGCCTTGGACACGTAGCTGTGTCCGTCCTGAATCGCGCCGCGGACGGCGCAGTAGAGCATGCCGGGCTCGAGCTTCCTCGTGTCCGCCGTGACACCGGTGATGGGCGGCAGGCTGGAGGGGGCCCGAACGAGGAGGCCGCGCTCGCGCAACGCGGCGACGATCGTCTGCAACTCGATCACTGAGGTGTGTCTCCAAAAACCGTCACGAGCGATCCGGCGTTGGCCTGAGCCCCCGCCGCGGGCCAGGTCTTCTCGACGTTGCCCCATCCTCTGATGACCGCATGAAATCCACGGCGGTGCAAGAGGCGGACCGCGTCCCGCAATGTCCGTCCCGCCACATCCGGGATGGGGCGCGGGGGCGCCGGTGCGGCCGTGTCGGCCGCCGGAGGCCAGCTCACGACGTATGGTGCCACACCGGGATCCTCCTCGAGCTCACCGGCGCCGGGGGCAGGCGCGGCGGCCGAGAGCCGGGCGCGGTCGAGCGCGACGGTGCGGGAGGCCAGCGCCTGCTCGAGCATGGCGCGGGTGACGGGCGCCGCGGTTTCCGCCGCGAAGTAGCTGCCCTTCCGGGGATTGTCGATTTTCACGACCACCACCAGCTGGGGATGCTCCGCCGGAAAAAGCGCCGCGAATGAGGCGGTGTACTCACCCGGCGCGTAATGGCCTTTCACGACCCGCCGGGCCGTTCCGGTCTTGGCCGCCAGCGTGAAGGCTGCGAGGGCCGCGCTGGCTCCCGTCCCGCTGCTCGACACCACGCCCGCCAGGAGCTGCCGCAACTGCCGCGCCACTTCGGGAGAAATCACGCGGCGGACCGGCTCGGGCCCGTGGCGGTAGAGAATCTCACCGTCGGGGGCGCGCACCTCCCGGACCAGGGTGGGCTCCAGGAGAATGCCGTCATTGGCGATGGCGCCGTACGCGGCGGCGATTTGCAGGGGCGTGACCGACACTTCGTAGCCGATGGCGAGGGACGTAGGCGTGGGGCGCGACCACTCCCGGGGAAGCTCCAGCCGGCCCGACGCCTCCGCGGGAAACTCGATACCCGTCGGCGTCCCCAATCCGAAGTCCCGCAGCATCCCGTATTCGGCGTCCGGATCGAGCCGGGTGACGAACTTGGCCATCGCGATGTTCGACGATACGCGGATGGCGTCCGCGAGATTGAGGCTGGGCAGCGGGTGGTCATCCACGAGCGTGCGGTCCAGCATCTTGTACCTCCCGCCCTCGCCGGAGACGCGGTCCGCGAGCTTGATGCGATGACCGGCGATCAGGGCGCCGGCGGTGAAGATCTTCGCCACGGACCCCGGCTCGTAGGCATCGATGAACGCCGAGGGCCGGGCGCCGCCGTCACGCCGCTCGGAGGCCACCGCCAGCACCTCGCCGGAGGCGGGATCGAGCATCACGACGTCTCCCCCGTCCGCGTCCATCTTCTCGAGCGCCAGGCGCAGGGAGCGCTGCGCGATTTCCTGGAGCTCCGCATCGAGGGTGAGCACGACGTCATTCCCCGCCACCGGGGACTGGATGCGGCGCGCGGGTGAATCGTATTGCCGGCCCGCGCGATCCTTCAGCACCACCGCCGCGCCAGCCGTGCCAGCCAGGAGCGTATCGAGGGTGCGTTCGAGACCAGACGGCTTCTGTCCCGCGTCTCCGACCCGCCCGACGATCGCGCGGGCAAAGTCGGGGGACGGATAGAAGCGATTCAACACCGGCTCCAGGTGGACGCCCCGCATGTCGCGCAGGCCCTGCACCGTCCCCGCCGTGAACGGCCCCGCGAAATACCCATAGTGCCGGTCGAGCTCACTGGCGACCTGCATGAACGGCAGGTGGAGGACGCGTGCGATGCTGGCGGGGTCGCGATCGGGATCGCGGAGCTCGTTGGGGGCGATGCCGACGTGATAGGTCTCCTGCGTCAGGGCGATGGGGGTCCCGTGGCGGTCGAGCAGCGCGCCGCGGGGCGCTTCGAGCACGACGTGCTCGGTGCGTGACTGCTGCGCCTCGTTGGCCCACCGCGCGCCTTGAAAGAGTTGGACCTGAGCGGAGCGCACCAGCAGCGCCAGGAGCAGCACGCCCAGCGAGCCCTCGATGAACGAGACGCGCGTGGTCACCTTCGCCACGTCAGGGCGCGCTCGTGTCGGGAAGGGGCAGGATCACGATTTCCGAGTCGGCGGGAAGGCGGAGACCCAGGGCCTGGGCGCGCGGCACGAGAACGGTGCGGCTCCCGGCCTGCCGCAGGCGGCGCTCGAAATCGGCGCGTTGGCTCTGCAGAGACGACAGGCTGTCCCGGGATTGATTCAGCGCGCGCGCGATCCGGAGGGCCGCCGTCTGCCGCGCCACCACGGACCCCGCGGCGGCAAGGAACGCCAGCAGCCAGATCATCACCCAGTGCCGGCCCTTAAGCGTCACCCTGGGGTCACCTCGAAGTCGCGAAAGTGAGCGGAGCGGGACCGCGGGTTCGCGGCCACCTCCTCAGGACCGGGCGAGACGGCCTTCCGGGTACGGAGCAGCCCGAGCGCATGTCCCCGGCAGGTGCAGACCGGCTGACCCGGGGGGCAGATGCACTCGCGCGCCCACTCACGGAACGCGTGCTTCACGATCCGGTCCTCCCCTGAATGATACGCTATCACGCCCAATCGACCCCCGGGGAGCAGCGCGTCCCGGAAGGCGGGGAGCGCGGAGGTGAGCTGCTCCTTCTCCCCGTTCACCGCCATCCGGAGCGCCTGGAAGGCCCTCGCGAAGTCGGGTGGACCCGACCGTGGGCCCAGGACCTCGCGGATGGCGTTCACGAAGTCGTCGCTCGTCATGAAGGGACCCCGCTGCCGGCGCCTGACGATGCTCCGGGCCAGTCGGCGGGCCTTGGGCTCATCGGCATCCTCGGCAAACGTCTGTTCCAGACGCTCTTCCCCCCACGTATTCAGGATGTCGGCGGCGGTCGCTCCGACGTCGGGCGTCATTCTCATGTCGAGCGCCGCTCCGGGGCGGAACGTGAACCCGCGGCCCTCGGCATCGATCTGATGGGAGGAGACGCCGAGGTCGAGGAGAATGCGATCGGGCTTGAAAGCGCGGACGGCGGCGAGAGCTTCTTTCGCTGCGAACGGCGCCGCAAGCCACGTGACCCCATCGTCTCCGACGCGGGCGCGCGCTTCCACGAGCGCTTCGGGATCGCGATCGATGGCTAAGACCCTCGCGCCCGATTCCTTCAGAATGAGTGTGTGCCCCCCACCCCCGGCGGTGGCATCGACGGCGCAGGTGCTGCCGGCGGCCCAGGTCCTGATGACGCCGGCGAGGACGGGATCATGGTAGCGGGTGGTCAGGATCTCTCCCGGGTCGGCCTGAAAAAGACACCGGCTCCGTCTGCCGAGGCAGGCGAAGCCGGGAGAAGCGTCCCGCAGGGCGGGTTCAGGCGGGGCTGACGGGGCTCGAACCCGCGACCTCCGGTGTGACAGACCGGCGCTCTAACCAGCTGAGCTACAACCCCTTGGAATGAGCGCGGAAATGTAGACGGGCGCCGGGGTCAATTCAATGGCTCAGAAGTTGGAGCACTTGAACGCGGTCTTCACGGAGCCCAGCGCCTTGGAATATTGCCCGAGAATGCCGAGCATCTGGGTCGCGACCGTCGGGGCAACCCTGCCACCGAGGAAGAGCGCCTCCCGAGTGCGATTGATGCGGTCGCTCATCTCTTTGCCGTCGTCGCAGCTCTTGTCCGTCACGGTCTTGTGGTACAGCTCGCCCATGATCCCCAGCGTCGACGAGAGACCGAACCAGAAGCTCCCCTGGACCCGGATCTGCTGCTTAGGACCGAGCGTGTCCGCGGGAGTCGCCGGCTGGATCACCGTCAGGAGCTGATCGAGCCACGGATAGGCGCGCGCATAGGCCGTGGCCCGGGCGATGGCCGACCCGCCGGTGAGCAGCAGCGCGGCCGCGTTGATCTTGAGCGCCGTGTCTGCGCCCGTCAGGGCAGGCATAATGAAAGGCTTGGCCGCATCCACTTTGTCAGCGAACGCGTTCTGGTACGCCCGGAGCGCGACCGTGTCGCCCCTGGGCTGGTGCAAGGTGTCATAGACCGTGTGGTTCAGGATCGTGGCCGCGACGAGCAAGCTGGGACGCGGGTCGTTGGGCGCGAGCCCCGCCCCGGCCTTGTACGCGGCGAGGGCGGAGTCGATCTGCCCCGACGCCTCGAGCGCCTGGCCCCGGATGTTCCAGAACCCGCCGTTTCTCGGGAAGTTCTTCACCGCGATCCCCGTGAAGTGCAGCCACGCCTGCGTGTCGGGGAGCGCGCTGGCCGCGCCGACCATGATCTTGAGCTCGGTCGAGTCGTTGAGCTTGGCCGCCGAGTCCTTCTCCTCGGCCACCCCGATGTCCAGCACGCACCGCCACTGGCTGCCTTCAATGCACGAGCGGCGGAGCATGTCCTTCGCCTGCGCGTTAGCCGGCGCGTGGGCGACCACAGTCTTGAGCAGGACCGTCGCCTTCGGGTACGCGTGGCTCTTCATCAGCTGGTCGGCGACGCTCAGCTGGAGCGGAATGTTGTCCGGCTCCACCCCGGCCCAGCTCTGGAGGCAGTCCAGCCACTTGAGGCTGTCGGCCTTCTGCTGCATGGCTCCGCAGATGCGGGAGTAGGCCGTCGTGTTGTTCGGGTCGCCCTTCAGCGCCGCGAGCCCTGCCGCAATGATGCTGTCGGGGGGCAGACGCTGGGCTTCATAGATCGTCAGCACGCAAAGGTGCGCGGCGGCGAGGTTCGGGTCGATGGCAAAGGCCTTCTTGGCCGATTCCAGCGCACCGGGAAGATTGCCGTGGCCGCGGCGATCGTCGCATTCCCGCGCGAATTCGGCGGCCTTGATCACCGTGACGAGGCGCTGGCCCAACGATTCGGCGACGGCCGGGGGACTGGCCCCCGACACGGTGAACGCCGACGCGAAGCCCGAGCCGCCGGAGATCAGGCGGACGTGCGCCGTGTACAGACTGCCGGTGTGGGCAAACGACCCGACGTCGTAGGAATTCACCCCGACCGACTTGGCGAACTGGCCGGCCTGGGCTTGATCGACGATATACATCGCGCCTGACGGCGCGGGATCGCAGGCGAATCCGAAGGACAGGTAGGCTTCGCAGATCTTGCTCTTCGGAATATTCTGGACCTTGTATCGCGCCAGCTGCTGTACACGGTCGCGCGCGAGATCCATCACGGCGATGCTGGCCGCGGAATCTCCCGCTGCCATGCCGGGAAGCGGCAGCAGCAGAATTTTCTCGGTCGGCTGGGTGATGGCGAGCTGAGCCGACGCAACCGACGCGGCTCCCAACGCCAAGACGGCCACCAGACGGAACACTCTCACGCAGGTCCTCCGTTCAGGGTCGTACTGCTCACTACACCGATGGGCGAAGAGGGATTCGAACCCCCGACATCCTGCGTGTAAGGCAGGCGCTCTGAACCAGCTGAGCTATTCGCCCGTCCAACGGTTAAAGGGCGAGCCCTACCGGGATGAACACCAGATAGCCAAGCACCAGCAGTATCGGTGCCAGCGTGGTGGATCCGGCGTTCAATGACACATACCCCGCGGCGAGGCAGACGAGCGCCGCCCCGAAGGCGGCGTAATTCCGGGGGCCGAAGTGCAGGCGTTCGCGAGCTTGGGTATCAGCCATAAGCGGCTCGCATACTACCCCGCAATCGCTTTTCCGTCAAGGATTTGGCTCATCGTCAGGGATGGTCCACCCAACATCCAGCGCCGCGCGCCGGGCCGCGTCACGCTTCCGGCGGCGCCAGACGAGTCCTACGAGCACCATGCCGATCACTCCCCAGAACAGCGTCGCCGCGCCGAGCCCCGCCAGCCATCCGTACCGCCGCCGGACATCCTGCGCCCAGAGCTCCTCGAAGTGGTCGAGGGTCATGTGATACGTCGAGCGCATGGCGGCATCGAAAGTCGGCTCAGTCGTGAGTGCGTCGATGAACGGATGCAATCCCGCCGGCCCGCCCCAACGCTGGAGCATCGCCACCGCCGTTGTGGCCAGCGCGTAGGCGCCCGCCGCTTCTCCGGCGCGCCCACGCAACGCGCGGTCCACGCTGTCCAGCTCCAGCGCCGTTCCGCCGAGGAGATGCCAGTCGAGCTGGAAGGCCTCCGTCCGTCCCCACTCCCCCGCCGCCACCGCCGCATACCCCTCCTCGAACCAGAGCGGGAGGGCGTGCCGCACGCGGCGGCGCAGCGCCACGTGCGCCAGCTCGTGGCGGAGGGAGCCGCGCAGATCCGACGGGGACCCGACGGACCAGAGCACGATGGCGCCCGAGGCCGGAAACGCCGCGCCCTCACTCCAGGTCGGCAGGCGTCCGCGGGTGAGTGAGTCGTAGATGGCGCGGGTGGGAGCGAGGAAAATCCGGAGCGGACGGTCCGGTTGGAGATCGATGCCGGGAAACGCGCGCGGGCGGTCGGCCTCCTCCGCCAGCAGGGCGGCCAGGTTCCCCTGCGGCGGCCACCACACCACGGTGACGTTCCCCACGACGGTGGCCTGCGGCCCCTGGTGCAGGACGGCCACCAGGGCCAGGAGTGCTAGGGTCGCGGCGGCTCCTCGCCCCGGCCCACCGCCTCGAGCATTTCCTGGCAGCGCTTGCCCCAGGGATTGAACTTGTTCGCCTTGAATCCGTCCTGCCACGCCTGCTTCGCCTGTGCCTGATCCCCGCCGAACCAGAACGCGCGTCCCAGCTCGTAGTACGCCTCGATCAGGTTGGGGCCCAGTTTCAGGGTCTTCTGGAAGAACGTCACCGCGTCTTCCTGCATCTCGCGCTGGAGATACACGAGCCCCAGATAGAAATGGGCGTAGAGGGTGGCCTTCTTGTCGTTGTCCAGGCGGATGGCCTTGGACAGGTGCTCGATCGCCTCGCCGAAAATCTTCTTCTTCAGGCAGATGTAGCCGACGTTGATCCGCGCCAGCGAGTTCGCCGGCTCCTTCATCAGCACCTTCTGGAAGGTCGCGAGCGCGTCGTCATAGTCCTCGTGCAGCATCTGCGCCCAGCCCAGCATCGACTCCGCCTGGGTCTCCCCCGGCGCAAGCGCCAGTGCCTTCTGCAACGCCTGAATGGCGCCGGCGTGATCTCCCAGCGAGATCAGGCTCCAGCCCTTCTCGATGAACGTAGACGCGCCGATGTGATCCGCATGCACCGCCGGCCGCGTCCCCGTGAACTCGGGCGCGGAGGCTTCGGCGGTGGAGGCCGACACCTGCTTGTATTTCTCGACCAGCTGCCGGATGTCCTCCTTGAGCTGGCCCAGGTCGCCCAGAAGACCGTCCACGAGCTTGAAGAAGGCGATGATTTCCCGCTTCACCGCCTCCCGCTCGGCGGCCGCGCCGGCGGTCTCGAGTTTGCGCGCGATGGCGTCGTACTGCGCGCGGAGCTGGGCGACCGGGGAATCGGCCATCAGACGCCCGCCTTGGCGGTCAGCGCGGCTTCCAGAGCGACCTTCTCCTTCGACGCGAGCAGCTGCGCCGTATTGAGCACGATGATGGTCCGTCCACCGGTCACCACCAGCCCGGTGATGTAGGCGGCCGCCAGCCCTTTGACGATCTTGGGGGGCGGCGTCACCTCTTCGGCGCCGACCTGCAACACTTCGGTGACGACGTCCACCACCAGACCGATCTT
>DATBBZ010000108.1:0-3275 GCA_036270745.1 Gemmatimonadales bacterium
GAGGTTCTGGAGCGGCTCAAGATCGACCGGTACGGCGAATTCCAGGTCGAGAAGGAGCTTCCCGACTACCACTTCGAGCTGAACCGCACCGCCCGGAAGTTCGACTACTGCAGCCGGGCCTTTGGGCCAGTCCGCGAGCTCTCGGCCGGTCTCACCTATCTCCAGAGCGTCGGCGTCCCGAGGATCGAAGAGCACACCGTGGCCCTGGCCCAGAGGCTTTGGGATAGTCTCTCCCGACAGGGCCACAAGCTCTTCACGCCGCCGGGGAACCGCTCGTCGATCGTGACCGTCTACGCCACGAAACCCCAGGCCGACGTGCGCGCGGCTTTTCAGGCCGCCAAGGTGGATGTCACGGTCCGGGATGGGCAGATCCGCATCGCCCCCGCCTTGTTCAATACGGAAGCAGAGATCGACCGTTGCCTGGAGGTGACCAAAAAGCTGGTCTAAGGCGGAACCGGACCGAGAGTTACATATTGTCACCCCGTGGACAGCCCCCTCCAAGCGATCAAGAACGGCCTCGCGGGCCGGTATGAAGTCGATCGGCAGATCGGTGAAGGCGGGATGGCGATGGTGTTTCTTGCCACCGACCTGAAGCACGACCGGCAGGTCGCGGTGAAGGTCCTCCGCCCCGAAGTCTCCGCCGTCGTCGGCGCGGACCGCTTCCTGCGCGAGATCCGGGTCACCGCCCAGCTCCAGCACCCGCACATTTTGCCGCTCTTCGATTCGGGCGCGAGCGACGGCTACCTCTACTATGTGATGCCGCTCGTGCAGGGCGGATCGCTGCGTAATCGCCTCGAGCGGGAGGGCCCGCTCCCCGTCGAGGAGACGGTCAGCATGGTCCGCGCGCTCGCGGGCGCGCTCGACTACGCGCACCGCCACGGCGTGCTCCACCGCGACCTCAAGCCCGAAAACATCCTGCTCCACGATGGTCAGCCGATGCTCGCCGATTTCGGCATCGCGCTGGCGGTGGCCGGCGCGGGGGGACCGCAGCGGCTCACTGGCACCGGCATTTCGATGGGCACGCCGTCGTATATGAGCCCGGAGCAGGTCTCGGGTGACCGGCACCTGGACGCGCGGAGCGACATCTATGCCCTCGCCTGCGTCGCCTACGAGCTGCTCACCGGCGAGCCTCCGTTCGTCGGGCCGACTGCCCAGGCGGTCCTGGCCGCAGTCCTGACCGGCGCGCCCCCGCCCCTCGAGGAACGCCGCGCCACGGCTCCCCCGGCGCTCGTCGCCGCCATCCATCGTGGCCTGCAACGCCTCCCTGCCGACCGCTTCGCGACCGCCGCCGAGTTCGCCGCGGCACTCACCACCGGTCCGCAGACGGTCATCGCCCTGGCACCCCGGAGGGCTTCACGGCTGAAGTGGCTCGTGCCGGTCGCGGCGGGAGCCGGACTGCTCGCAGGCATCGGTCTCGCCCTGCTGATCGCGCCCTCCGCGCGCGCGCCGGTGGGACGCTGGAACATCCCCCTCCCCCTCCCCGTCCCCCTCGCGCTCGAGGGTTCGGGCGTCTCGGCCGGTCAGGTCGGGATCGCGCTGGCCCCAGTGGGCGCCCGGCTCGCCTACGTCGCGGCCCGTGGCAGCACAACGGTGCTCGCGGCCAAGGCGCTCGACGGTGACTCGGTGGTGACGTTCGCGGGGACCGAAGGGGCGGCCTATCCGTTCTTCTCGCCCGATGGGGAGTGGATCGCCTTCATCGCCGGCGGGCTGTTGCGGAAGGTCTCGGCCGCGGGCGGCAACCCGATCACCCTCGGAACGGTGGACCGGGTAACGGGAGCGGCGTGGCCCACGCCGGACCGGATTCTCCTGATCGAGAACGGCGGCTTCAACCTTCGGACGCTGTCGGCGTCCGGAGCGACGGCCGATTCGACCATCCACCTCACCACCCAGTTCGGCACGCCGGACGTCCTTCCGGGTGGCAAGTGGGCCGTGGGCGAATTGAGCTCGGGACAGCTCGCGCTCCTCTCGATATCGGATGGCACCGAGTTCGCGATCACGCGGCGGGGCGTTCTGCCGATGGACTCCGTCGGGCAGGCCGATCTGCTCTTCGGCGCCAGTCCGCGTTACTTGCCATCCGGGTTTCTCGTGTATGGCACCGGGGACGGCGTGCTGGCGGCCATGCCCTTCGACGCCTCGAGCCGGCGTGTGAAGGGCGAGTCGGTCCCCATCGTGACCGGCGTCCGGATGGAAGGAGGCTTCGGCTGTACTGAGTTCGCCGTCTCAGATGACGGAACGCTCGTCTACGTGCCCGGGGGGAATCAGCTCTACGTCCACATCGCCTTTGCCGGTCCCAACGGACGCTTCGACACTATCCCGGTCCCCCGCGGTCCCTACACGCAGACACGCATTTCGCCCGACGGCACCAAGCTCGCGGTGCAGATGCGGAACCCCGTGGGCGGCTGGCAGGTCATGATCTTCGACATGTCCAACGGCGTGCGGCAGACGGTCCCCGTGGCGGGCAACTACCGCGCGTTCCCGTCGTCCTGGCTGTCGAACCGCGATCTCATGATCGGCATCTGGGACCCGGTGCAATTCCTGAACTACGGGCTCCGCCTGCAATCGCTCGAGACCGGCAAGTGGTCGGACCTCCGGCTCCGGGGTGCGTCGTATCTGACCCCCGCGCCCGACGGGAAATCGTTCGTGTTCTCCGACTGGCGTTCGGGCAACCTGTTTCTCCAGTCCTTGAGTGACCAGGACACGGCCCGCACGCCGATCCCCGCCAAGGGATTTGCGGCCTCGTTTTCTCCCGATGGCCGGTGGCTGGTCTGGGGCGCGATCGACGGTTCCGTCGCCGCCAGTCCGGTGCCCCCAACCGGCGCCGTCTACCCGGTGGCGGAGCGCGGTCAATTCCCGCTTTGGACGCCCCGGGGCGATGCGGTGATCTACCGGGACGGGAGCCGGTTCTACCGCTCCCCCATCAGCACCGTCGGGGGCTTCCGGGCCGGGCGCGCCGAGGTCCTGACTGAGGGGCCGTTCCTCGGGTCGTTCGCATGGACCGACGCCATCAGTCCCTCGGGGCGTTTGCTCGTCCTGCTCTCGAGCCCCGAGCGCGAAACCCGCACGCTCGGCGCCATCACGGGATTTCCGGAAATTGTCAGGCGGAACACCCCTTCCAAGACACCGTAGAACGCGACGAGCCGTAGCATCCATCGGTCCAATGGGTGAATCTCATGGCTCAGGTGCCCGTAGTTACCTGACCACTCCAAGGAGCCTTCCGCGATGCGCGTAGCGTCCCTGACTCTTGGTATCGCTCTCGTCGTCCCCCCGGTCCTGAT
>DATBBZ010000109.1:0-4388 GCA_036270745.1 Gemmatimonadales bacterium
CTCCCGCCGTGGAGGAGCCCCTCAAGGCGGCATTTGTCGTCTACCTGCTCGGCCGCAACAGGGTCGGCTTCGTCGTCGACGCCGGGATCCACGGTTTCGGGGTCGGCACCGGCTTCGCAGTACTGGAGAACCTCTACTACCTGCAGGCGACTCCCGGCGTCACCCTGTTGACCTGGGTGGTACGCGGCTTCGGCACGGCGATCATGCATGGGGGCACGACGGCTATCCTGGGGATGACGTCGAAGGCCCTGCAACAGCGCTCGGACCGCTTCGGGATCTACCTCGTCCTGCCCGGTCTGGGCTTGGGCCTAGTCCTGCACTCGCTCTACAACCAGTTCGTGCTGAACCCCCTCCTGGCAGCGGCGCTGGTCGTGCTGGTCTTCCCCGCCTTGGCCGTGGCGGTGTTTCAGCGGAGTGAGCGCGACACGAAGGCCTGGTTGGGGACGGGATTCGACGCGGACCAGGAGCTGCTTCGGGCCATGCAGATGGGGCGGGTGTCCGGCACACCGGTCGGGCGATACCTTGCCACCGTTCGCAGCCGCTTCCCCGCCGAGGTGATCGTGGACATGATGTGCTTGCTCAGGTTGCGGGCTGAGCTGGCGATTCGCGCCAAGGGCGTGCTGATGATGCGCGAGGCGGGATTCGACGCCGAGCCGGACCCGACCGTAAAGGACAAGTTCGAGGAGCTCCGGTATCTGGAGAAGAACATCGGGAAGACGGGCCTTACGGCGCTGCATCCCTTCGTCCACACCAGCACCCGCGATCTCTGGCAGCTGACCGTGCTCGAGGGGGAGCGAGGATGAGCGACGCCGAGAGACTCGCCCGCGAGATGGAGGTCGCGCGGAACATCCAGCGCGACTTCCTCCCGGAGTCACTCCCGGTCGCGAGAGGCGTACAGCTCCAGGCCGCCTTGCATCCGGCGCGCGAGGTGTCCGGCGACTTCTATGACGCGTTCGTCCTCTCGCCGTCCGGCACAATCGTCCTGGTCGTGGGTGACGTCTGTGACAAGGGTGTCGGGGCGGCGTTGTTCATGGCGCTGTTTCGCAGTCTCATCCGCGCGTCCGCCGACCCCGTCCAGGGCGGGGCGATCCAGATGATCGGTGGGCGCCGCACCATCGTCCGCCAGTACCTCGAGTCCGCCACCCCGGCCGACCTGCTGACCCGGGTCGCGGGCTTCACCAACGACTACATCGCCCGGTTGCACGGGCGCACCAACATGTTCGCCACGGTCTTCCTCGGCGCACTGGACCCCGGGACCGGACAGCTCGACTACGTCAACGCCGGTCACGACCCGGCGCTCGTCCTCTCGCCGACGGGCGGCATCCAGGAGCTGCGCCCGACCGGTCCCGCACTCGGGCTCCTGCCCGACCAGGAGTTCAAGGCCGGCGCGGCCACGCTCGAGCCCCGCGACAGCTTCGTGGCGTTCACCGACGGGCTGGTGGAGGCTCGCAGTCCGGCCGGCGAAGCCTTCGGAGCCCAGCGCCTGCGCGACGCCTTGCGGGCGAACGGCTCCTCGGCGTCAGCGCTCGTGACCGGCGTGCTGGACGCGTTGCGCGCCTTCACTGGACCGGCCGAGCCGCATGACGACGTCACGCTCCTCGCCGCGACGCGCACGGGCTGACTCACCCTGGCCGCCTGTCGAACCCAGGCTGAAAGCCTGGGCCCGACACAGCACCGCGCTTCAAGCGCAGCGCGGTATCGGGCCCACTCTTTCAGAGTGGGAACGACGGGGGTCGAGGCGCTTCCGGTTACCGCGGTATGATCGGCAGCGTGATGTGCGTCGGATGGGCCGCGTCGTGCAGGACGCGCTGGTGCGCCGCCACGAAGACCGAATCGCGCTCGTTGTTTCCCCCGGTGTTCAAGTTCCGGTCGTACTTGGGAAATAGCGCGGACGCGATGCTCACCCGCAGGCGGTGCCCGGGCTTGAACACCATGGACATGAACCACACATCGATGTCGTAGCGCTCGACCTGCCCCGGCACGAGTGGCACCTCCTTATCCATCCCCTTCCGGAAGCGCGCCCGCACCAGGCCGTCCTGCACCCGCTCGGCGTGCCCGTCAGGCCACACGTCGAGGAGCATGACCGTCCAGTCGGTGTCCTTCCGGTCACTCGCCGCCCACACCGTGGCCGTGATCTCCCCCGTCATTTCGATCGCCTTGGTCAGCGGCTTGGAGGTGAACACCAGGGCGTCCTTCCGGCTGGCGTTGAGCGCGGTGTAATCCTCGTTGAGCGACTCCTCCAGCTCGCGCGAGTCGATCAGGTACGGCGTGGGATCACCCGGATTGTAGGTGAAGGTGTCCGCCGCCGCCCCGGCCGGAGGCAGGGTGTCGAGCACGCCGTCCCCCGCGCTGGTCTGCGCGTTCCCGCCCGATGAGACGTACCAGTTCGTCATCTTCTGCCGCGCCAGGGGCCACTCGTGCTCCTGACGCCAGACGTTGTCGCCGATCACGAAGTCGTCGAAGGCCGGGAGCGTGTCGACGCCGTTGCTCTTGCCCAGGAGGTAGTGGTCGAACCAGCGGATCTGGAGATCCCGATAGGCGTAGCGCGCATTCGGCCCGAAATCGCCGGCCACGTAGTCGACGCCCTTGTGGGCCCCCACGCCCATCACGATGTGCCACTTGGGATGGTTTTTCACGCCCAGCAACGCGTCCGTGTAGTAGGTCGGCCCGCGCGAATCGTCGTGCCAACCGGCCATGGACAGCACCGGCGCGTGCACCTTGTCGATGTAGGTGGTGGCCGCGTGCTTCACCCAGTACGCGTCGAGCGTAGGATGCGCGACCCAGCGGTCCCAGAGCGGCACATCGCCACACCCCAGCCGCTGCGGCAGGTTGGCCAGCGGCAGGTGGGTGATGGCCTCCCCGATGTCCAGCTCGGCCGTGTTCGGGTCCATCGTCCGCGTCCGCATCAGGCAGGCCCAGTCCACGTTGATGGGCCCGAAGGCCATCGCGGCGTAGGGAACGACCACCCACCCATCGGGAGACGCTGCGGTGGGCGAAATCGCCGCGAGGTGCGGTGGGTTCGAAACGGCCGCGAGCCAGACCAGCTTGCCCTCGTCCGAATGACCGATCATCCCGACCTTGCCGTTGGCGCCGGGGAGCTTCGCCGCCCACTCCACCGCGTCGTATCCGTCCTGGATATCGGAGGTGTAGTCCCCGAAATCGGCCACGTCCCCGCTCGACTGATCCCGGCCCCGGACGTGCTGGGCCACGAAGATGTAGCCGCGCGACGCCCACCAGCGCCCCGCCGCGTGCAGCACGCGCCGATACGGCGAACGTTGGAGGACCACGCCGAAGGGACCGCTCCCCACCGGCCGCGCGATGTACGTCGCGAGCTTCGCGCCGTCACGCGTGGGCATGAACACCAGCGTATCCTCGGTGACCGCGTACTGAGAATCGGAGGCCGGCATGGTCCACACCTGGTAATCGTGCTCCACCACCCCCGGCGTGTCCCGGCGGACCAGCCGGAACCGGCGGTCGAGCACCCGGTCGCCGTTCACCTGCACGCCGGTGAGGGTGTCGCCGTGCCAGGCCGCGCGCATCGCCACCCGCGCGTCCTGCGTCAGCAGCACCGAGTCACCGGTGCTCGACACCTGGGCGACGGTGAGCATCGGCTCGCCGGTGCGGCGTTTCAGGAATCCCACGTTGCCTGAGTCGGCCCCCGCGAAATGCGCGAACCCCATCCGGCGCCAGCCCTCGAACCCGAACTTGGGCTTGGCGCTGAGCGCGATGTAGACATCCCAGTCGCCGGCAAGCGCGGACGCTCCCCGCGACGCGGAGCGAGGGGATCCAACGCCCGTCACCAGTGTGAACACCAGTGCGAGCAGCCCGCCGGCACGTGCCATCAGGTCCGTCATATCAGCTCCCCGTATCGGTAACGGTTTTCGGCCGCCGGCCCGCGGCGACCAGCACTCCGACTCCCACCAGGTTCATCACCACAATGACGCCGGCGATCTTCAGCGCAAACCCGGCGACACTTCCGACCGTGATGATCGGAAAGATCGAGAGGACCACATAGAGCACGGTCATCAGGAGCCCGGACCAGGACGCGACCTTGAGCCACGCCGAGGGCTTCGGGCTCACACCACGGAGGCCGAAGATCGGGATAGAGAACATCACAACGTAGGTCAGCGCGTAGAAAATGCCGCCGGCGTTGAACACCAACTGGAAGGCCTCCGCCTGCCCCACTCCGATCAGGCTCACCAACGAAACTGCGAAGGCGCAGACGGCCACGAGCAGAATCGAGTTCACCGGCGTGCGGTAGGTCGGATGGAGGCGCGTAAACGCCGCCGGGAGCAGGCGGTCCCACCCGGCGACCATGGGAAGACGCGTCACCGCCGTAAAGCTCACGCTGACCTGCGCGATCCGCATCGCCAGCGTCATCAGGATGG
>DATBBZ010000110.1:0-14587 GCA_036270745.1 Gemmatimonadales bacterium
GTCGGGTCGAGACCCGGAAGGGACTGCCGCTGCTCCAGCGCCTCCCCCGACACGGCCAAGAGGTCCACCACTTCATCGACGGCGAGCCCCATCAGCCGGCGGCCCCCCTCGACTTCGAGGAGCACCGTTGTCCCGCTCCCCGGTTCCGGCGGGTCCTGGCCCAGTGCCCGCCAGCCATCCACCACCGTCACCAGCGCTCCCCGGACGTTCACCATCCCGGCTACCTCTGGCGGGGCCCCGGGAATCCGGGTCACGATCAGGCGCGGCAGAATCTCCCGTACGGTCTCCACTTCGGCCGCGCAGGAAAGCGTCCCCACCCGGAACACCAGCAGCCGAACGACCGCAGAATCAATCATCAGAATCGAAGAAAGCAAGATACTGCAAGGGGTTGCGTTGAGCAAGCAAATTCGCATCGCCACTGGTTTCAGCGAGCGCGGCGCGCAAATCCTCGGGCCACTCCGACCGGAGTTCTACCGGCGCACCGGAGATCGGATGCTTGAAGGACAGCTTCGCGGCATGCAACAACTGGCGGGGCGCGAGCTCGTCGAGCCGCTCGGCAGCCCGCCGGAGGGACGGCGTGACCCGGCGCGCACCGCCGAAGGAATAGTCGCGGTCCCCCACCACCGGATGCCCGACGTGTCCCAGGTGCACCCGGATCTGATGAGTTCGTCCCGTGGCCAGCCGGACGCGGAGCAGCTCGGTCAGCGCGAAGCGCGCGATCACGCTCGCGTGCGTCAGCGCGTGCCGGCCCCCCGCCGCCACTGTCATCCGCTTGCGGTCTTTCGGATTCCTGGAAATCGGGGCCTCGATATCCAGCGGGCTCTTGGCCAGGTGTCCCCAGGTGATGGCGGCGTAGATGCGGCGGACCTCGCGGCGCTCGATGGCCCCCGCCAGCCGGCGGTGCGCCAGGTCGGTCTTGGCGAGCAGCAGAAGCCCCGACGTATCGCGGTCGAGCCGGTGCACGATGCCCGGCCGCCCTCCTCCGCCTCCTTCCGACAAGTCCATGCCCCGCCCCACCAGCACGTTGACCAGAGTGTCGTTCCAGTGGCCGGGGCCGGGATGCACCACCAGCCCGGCGGGCTTGTCGAGCACCGCGAGGTCGTCGTCCTCGTAGACGAATGAGAGATCCGCGTGCGCGGGCGCGTAGGTCCGCACTTCGGCGTCCGGAGGGAATTGGACGGTGACTTCAGTCCCGCGTTCGAGAGTCGCGGACGCGCGCAACGCCTGGCCGGCGGCGGCGACGCGTTTATCGGCCACGAGGCGGGCGGCCTGGGTACGGGAAAGGGACAGCTGATCAGCGAGGAAGCGGTCGAGCCGCTCCGTCACCGGCACCACGATGGAGAACGCAACCGTCACGCCGGTCACGGCGTGGCGGCTCCGGCCTACTTCGCGGCGTCAGGGGGAGGGGGCGGCGGCAGGGGAGCGGCGTGCATGACGTGCCGGCCTTCGAGCCAGAGTGAAAACGCCAGCGCGATGGCCCCGATGGTGATGGCCGAGTCCGCGACGTTGAACGTCGGGAAGCGGTGCGGGCCGATACCGACTTCGATGAAGTCCACGACGCCCTGCGCCGAGCGGATCCGGTCGAGCAGGTTGCCGGCGGCGCCGCCGCACACCAGGGACAGGGCCAGCAGGCGCAGGGTGTCCCCGGGTTTGGTGGCCCGCACCATCGCGCCCAGGACCACCAGGGCGATGAGCGCCAGGCACAGGAAGATCCAGCGGGACGCGGGGCCGAGCGAGATCCCGAACGCGGCGCCCTCGTTGTAGACCAGGCGGAGGACCGCGTAGTCTCCGACGATCGGATGGGGACGCGCCGCCAGCGTGGCGACCGCGACGATCTTGGTGATCAGATCCGCGGTGACCACGCCCAGCGTGGTGAACCAGAACAGCCGGCGGTCAGCGCCGTTTCCCATCTTCTTCCTTGGCCTTGCACTTGATGCAGAGCCGCGCGTGCGGGAGCGCGTCCAGACGGTCGAACCCGATGTCCTCGCCGCACTGTTCGCACCGGCCGAACTTGTCGGGGGTCCGGTAGAGCCGGCGGAGTGCCTCGTTCACGTGCCAGAGGTAGCGCCCTTCCTGCGACGCGAACAGGAACGCCTTCTCGCGCTCCATGGCGTCGGTGCCCTGGTCGGCCATGTGGAAGGAGTAGCTCGACAGATCGCCGTTGGCGCTCTGGAGGCTCGAGTTGAAGGACTCGTCGTAGTGCCCGAGCTCCTTCATCACCCGTGCCCGCTCCTCGAGGAGGCGCTTCTCGAGATGCGTGAGCTGCTTCTTGTTCAATCCGCCTTTGGACTTGGCGCTGGCCTTCGTCGGCATGTTATCGCGTACCCTTTCTTCCTTCGTGGCGTCGCACGGCGAGGGTCACCGCGCGTCCGTCGATGTCGACGTCTCTCTGCAAATCCGGTTCCGGCAGCTGACCGAACACAAGCTTCCGGGCCAGCGTCTCCCCGGCGATGAAATCCTGATAGGCTTCGCAGGCGGCGACCACGTCCGCATCCCCCGCGATCCCCAGCTCGATGCGCGTGGTGAATTCATACCCCGCATCCTTGCGGAGTCCCTGCACCCGGTTCACCACCTCACGCGCCAGACCTTCCTGTACCAGGTCGGACGTGAGGTGCGGATCGAGCGCCACCACGTACGGACCGTCGGACTGCACCACCCAGTCGCTCGTCACTTCGCGGGCGATGGTGACGTCCTCCGGCGTAATGTCCCACTCGCCGACGCGGATCGTCTCTCCCCGCTCGAGCGCCTGCAGCTTTTCCGACGTCAGGGCGCCGATGGCTTCCACCACCTTCGGCGTGTCCTTTGCATACCGCTTCCCCAGCGTCCGGAAGTTGCCCTTCCCCTTCAGGCTCACGAGGTCGTGGTCGGACTCGACCACCTCCACGCTTTTCACGTTGACTTCCGAGGCCAAGATATCTAACAGGTCTGCCAAGGCCGGACCCTTGACCGCCGCCGCCACCGCCACCTGCAGGCGCGCCAGAGGCTGGCGGACGTTCAGCTTCTTCTCCTGCCGTCCCGCACGGGCCAGTGAGGCCAGCCGCCGGACCGCCGTCATGGCGTCCATGAGCGCCTGGTCCCGGCGTCCGCGATCCACCGGGAACGGCGCCAGGTGGACGGAAGTTCCGGTCAGCGCCCGGTGGAGCCAGTCAGACAAGAACGGTGCCGCGGGCGCGAGGAGCCGGGCCGCCCCCGTCAGGGCTTCATGAATCGCTTCGAGCGCCAGGGGGTCGGTGGCGCGATCGGGTGCCCAGAACCGGGGCCGATTGCGGCGTACGTACCAGCGTGAAAGGTCTTCGGTCACGAAATCCATGATCGCGCGGACCCCGGCGGTGACGTCGTAGCCGCTCCACGCCTGCCGCACCGTTGCCACAACTTCGTCGAGCCGGGCCAACAGCCAGCGATCCACGAGCGGCCGGTCTTCGAAGGGCGCGTCCTTCCCCTCCGCCGGTGGGGCCCAGTCCTCGGCGTACCGGGCGAAGAAATCGTAGGTCGAGCGCAGAGTATTGAGAAACCCGCCGGCGAGCTCCGGGATTTGCTTCGCGTCGAAGCGCTTCGGAAGCCACACCTGACTCTGACCGAGCAGATAGAGCCGGATGGCGTCGGCGCCGTATTGCTCGATGGCGGACCAGGGGTTCACGACGTTCCCCCGGCTCTTCGACATCTTCTGGCCCTGGGCGTCGAGGACCAGCTCGTTCACGATCACGTGCTTGAACGCCGGCGCGTCGAACGCACCCGTCGCGATGGCGAGCAGCGAGTAGAACCAGCCCCGGGTCTGGTCCACCCCTTCGCAGATGTAGTCGGCGGGGAAATGCGCCTGAAAATCGGCGGCGTGCTCGAACGGATAGTGCCACTGCGCGTACGGCATCGCGCCCGAGTCGAACCAGGCGTCGATCACCTCGGACACGCGGCGCATGGTCCCCCCGCAGGTCGGGCAGGTCCAGGTGTAGGCGTCGATGTACGGTTTGTGGGGATCGAAATCCCCGGGCAGGTCCTTCCCCCACCTCGAGGCCAGATCTCCGTAGCCGCCGACCACGTCACGGTGCTCCGGCGTGCGGTCGCACTCCCAGACGTTGAGGGGCGTCCCCCAATAGCGGTCGCGCGAGAGCGCCCAGTCGACGTTGTTCTCGAGCCAGCCCCCGAAGCGCCCGCTGCCGACCTCCGCCGGATGCCAATTCACCTGGTTGTTCAGCTCGATCATCCGCGCCTTGAACGCCGTGGTCCGGATGAACCACGAGCTCTTGGCGTAGTAGATGAGCGCCGAGTCACAGCGCCAGCAGAACGGATAGGTATGGGTGATGGGCTTGGTATCGAGCCACCGGCCGTCATGTTTCAGCCGGTCGATCACCAGGCGGTTCGTCTCCTTGTCGGTGACGAGCTTGCCCTCGATCTCCGGCCAGCGGGTGCCCTGGAAGGTGCCGTCGGGAGCGACCGGGTTCACGAACGCGAGCCCGTACTGCTGGGAGACCGCGTAGTCGTCCGCGCCGAAGGCGGGCGCCATGTGGACGATTCCCGAGCCCTCGTCCGCCGATACGAATCCCCCGCCGACGACGACGCCGCGCTGGCCTTCCTGCGGGAGAGGCACTACCTCGAGGGGCCGCGTGTACCGGAGCCCGATCAGGTCACGGCCCGGAAATCCTTTGACCCGGTTCCCGGACGCGAGCACCTTGCCACCGACGTGGATCGAGGAGGCGAGCGCCGACGCCGCGATGTAGCGGACGCCGTCGAGCTCGTACTCGCCGTATTCGAGATCGGGGTGCACCGCGACGGCCACGTTGGCGAGGAGCGTCCACGGGGTCGTGGTCCAGATCACGAGGTGGCGGTTGGGTTCCTTCTCGAGCGGGAACGAGACGAACACCGAGTTGGTCTGGACGCTTTCATAGCCCTGGGCCAGCTCGTGCGATGAGAGCGCCGTACCGCAGCGCGGGCAATACGGGAGCACCTTGTAGCCGCGATAGAGCAACGCTTTGTCGTAGAGGCGGCGCAGGAGCCACCAGACCGACTCGATGTACTCGTTCGAGTAGGTGACGTACGGATGCTCGTAGTCGAGCCAGTACCCCACCCGGTCCGACAGCGATTCCCAGTCGGTCTTGTAGGTGAAGACGGATTCCCGGCAGAGCTTGTTGAAGGCCTCGACGCCGTAGGCGTCGATTTCCTTCTTCCCCGAGATCTTGAGCTGCTTCTCCACTTCGATCTCGACGGGCAGGCCATGGGTGTCCCACCCGGCGATGCGCGTGACACTCTTCCCCTGCATCGATTGGAACCGGCAGATCAGGTCCTTGATGGTCCGGGCGAAGACGTGGTGGATGCCGGGGCGGCCGTTGGCGGTGGGCGGACCTTCGAAGAAGACGAAGGGCGGCCCATAGCGCGCGCTTTCCTGGACGCGGGGAAAGAGGCGCTCGTGCTTCCACGTCGCGAGGAGCTGTTTCTCCAGCGCGTCCGCGGTGAGATCGGCAGGCAGTTGCGGGTACGGCATCAGGCGCGGAACCGGGTCCCCGAGTGAGTCACCCGTCCTGCCGTTCCAGGGCCCGGAGCTCGGCGGCCTGGCGCTCGAGGAGCGCCCGGAATCCGGCCAGGTATCCCTGGAATTGCCGCTGGACTTCGGCCACGCGCTCGCGGATGTCGGCCTCCGACTTGCGCGCGTCGTCCGCGATCTTCCGCGCCTCGGCCTGCGCTTCACGGTTAATCACCTGCGCCTGCCGCTCGGCCGTCTCCCGCGTTTCGGCCCGGAGCTGCTGCGCGGCGACGAGCGCCTCGTTCATGGCGGCCTCACGCTCGCGGAACACCCGGAGCTGATCGGTGAGCGCGGACACGCGCTCCTCGAGCACCGAACGCTCGCGGATCACTTTCTCCAGCTCGTCCGCCACCCGCATCCGGAAGTCCTCGACGGCCATCGGGTCATAGCCCCGCAGGGTGCGACGGAACTCCTGCCGCCGGATGTCGAGCGGCGTCAGCGCGAAGGCTTCTTCGGGTGCCGGAGGCGTATCGGTCATGTCATCCTCGCTCCGAAGAGGGCGGTACCCAAGCGGATCACCGTGGCTCCCTCTTCCACTGCCGTACCGAAGTCGCCGGACATCCCCATTGAGAGGGTCTGCAGCCATATACCGTCCTCCTTCAATCGATCGCGGATCTCCCGGAGTCCCCGGAAGCTCCGCCGTTGAATCGCTTCATCCCCGGTGAGCGGCGCCAGGGTCATCAGCCCGTCCACCGCCAAGGCCTCGAGCTGGGTGATCCGCCGGACCAAACCCGGAACCTCCGCCGGCTCGCACCCGCTCTTCTGTAATTCTCCCGCCACGTTCACCTGCACCAGTACGTGTAACCGGGTCGCGAGCGCTGACGACCGGCGGTCCAGCTCTTCGGCCAGCTCCACCGAATCCAGCGACTGTACCGAGACGAACTTCCCCGGAACGAACTTCGCCTTGTTGCGCTGGAGATGGCCGATCAAGTGCCACTCGGCACCCCGGCACTCGGGGTGGTCCATCTTGTCCAGCGCTTCCTGCACTCGATTCTCGCCGACGCCTTTCAATCCGGCGTCAAGCGCGGCCTTCACGGCCTCCGGTCCGAACCCTTTCGTCACAGCCAAGACGGTCACTGGATGGGTCCAACCGCCCTGCCTCTGCCGCCGGGCGATCTCGGCCCGCACGTGCCGCAGCCGCTCGTCCAGACCGGCAAAAATCATAGCCGGTGATAATAGGGGGTTGGGACAGGGGATACAACTTGGCGACCCAGCGACCTAGCCACTTAGCGACTTTCCGACTTAGCGACTTAGCGTCCTAGCGACCTGGCGTCTACTCCGGGATCGCGGTCATCCGCGTCGAGAGACGCTCCGTGCCCTCAAGATTGGTCGAAGCGCCCGACAGCAGATCCCGGACCTGATCCGGCGTGAGGGGCCGGTGGAGGATGCCGTGGCTCGCGACGGAAATGGTGGAAGTCTCCTCGGACACCACCAACACGGTCGCGTCGCTCTCTTCGGAGAGCCCGAGCGCCGCGCGATGCCGCGTGCCGAGGGACTTGTCGGCGACCTTGAACTGGGTGAGAGGCAGGACACACCCCGCGCCGATGATCTGATCGCCCCGGATCAGGACCGCGCCGTCATGCAGCGGCGAATACGGGGTGAAGATGGTCGTGAGCAGATCCGCGGAGACTTTGGCTTCCATCGGCACGCCGGACGAAATGAACTCCTCGAGGCCGATGTCCCCTTCCACTGCGATGATCGCGCCGGTGCCCGCGCGCGAGAGCCGCCCCATCGCCTCCGCGATCTCTTCCGCCACCGACTGCCGGTCGCCGCGCGCGAACGCGCGCATGAAGCGCGACTGGCCGAGCTTGGCGAGCGCGTTGCGGAGCTCCGGCTGGAACACGACTACGGCGGCGAAGGGGGCCACCGCGAACACGACGCGCAGGATCTCGCTGATCATCGTGAGCTGGGCGACGGTCGCCCCGGCATAGACCAGGGAGACGATCACGAGTCCCACCACGATCTGCATCGCACGGGTGCCGACGAGGAACAGCAGGAACCGGTAGATCACGAACGCGACGACGAGGATCTCGAACGCGTCGGGCCACAGCTTGGGGAGCAGGAATCTGTAGGCGTCGAAGTTCACGCGTTCGGCCTCACGGCGGCGGCGAGTTTCAGCGCTTCCACGGTCAGGGCCGCATCATGCACCCGGAAAATCCGGGCGCCGCGCTCCCAGGCCAGGGCACACGCGACCGCGGTGGCGCGGTCCCGGTCCTCCACGGGCCGCCCGGTGACGTGTCCCAGAAACCGCTTCCGGGAAGGCCCGACGACTACAGGATAGCCGACGCCCGCAATCGTTGCCAGTTCATCGAGGAGCCGGAGGTTCTGGTCGGCATCCTTGGCGAACCCGAATCCGGGATCGACGGCGATCCGGTCGCGCTCGATCCCCGCCTCCAGCGCCCGGTCCGCCGTTTCGCCCAGCTGCGCGGCGACCTCGGCCGCGACGTGCCGGTACGTGGCGAGGGAGTCCATGGTGTCGGGTGTCCCCCGCATGTGCATCAGCACCAGCCCCGCCCCCTCCTGCGCCGTCACGGCGGCCAGGTCCCGGTCGTACGACAGCCCGGACACGTCGTTGACGATCACGGCGCCGGCCGCGAGTGCCCGCCGTGCGACTTCAGCCTTCCGAGTGTCCACGGACACGGCGCCGAGCTTCCGCTTGACTGCGCCGGCGATCACCGGGACCACCCGCGCAATCTCTTCCTCCGCCGATACGGCCCCGGCGCCGGGACGGGTCGACTCGCCGCCCACGTCGAGAATCGTCGCGCCCTCGGCCACCAGCTGTTCGGCGCGCGCCAATGCCCTGTCGGTCGTCGCATGATGGCCGCCATCGGAGAAAGAGTCCGGTGTCACATTGATGATCCCCATGACCACCGGCCGGTCGAGCGCGATCTCGCCCCCCGCCACGGCCCAGCGGCGCGGCGGCTCGGCATGCGTCATCAGGAACCGGGCGATCTCGGGGGTGAGGGCGGCCAGGTCAGCGGGGGCACGGTCGGGGCGCGCGAGCACCGCCAGCCGGCTGGCGGCGGTGGAGACCAGTGCCCATCCCTCGCCGGTGAGCACATCGGCGCCGGCGCGCGCGCCCCAGTGCACCAGGGCTTCGCGCTCCGGCTCCGCAATGCCTTCGATGAGAATGGTGAGCGGCTGGACGCCGATAGCGGCGAACCAGGCGGGCTGACTCCCCCACCCGCGTCCCGCGAGCGCCGCGCGCACCGCCTGAGGCGTGTGCGCGGCGAGCGCGGTGAGCCTCACGCTCCGGCGGGCTCGGGCGGTGGGGAGCCGAGAACCCCGCGCTGGGGAACCGGCGCGGGACGGGACGACGTGACGGGAGACGGACTGCCGGGAGCCGGCGGCCGAATGACGGGCGGCAAGGACTGGCCCGCCACCACGAGATCCACCTCGTTGCGGTCCAGGGTCTCGCGCTCCACCAGCGCCATCGCCAGGCGGTCGAGCTGATCGCGGTGCTCGGTCAGAATCGTCCGCGCCTTCTCGAACGCGTCCCCCAGAATCCGCTTCAGCTCCTGATCGACCAGCTCCGCGGTCTTGTTGGAGATTTCGTGGCGCTGCATGATTTCGCGGCCCAGAAAGATTTCCGACTCGCGGTCCCCGACGGCGATGGGACCGACCACGTCACTCATGCCGAAGTGCGTGACCATCCGGCGGGCCAGGTCGGTCGCCTGCTGGATGTCCTGTGCGGCGCCCGTCGTCACCTTCTCGGCCCCGAACACCAGCTCCTCGGCCACGCGGCCGCCGTACGCCGTCGCGAGACGCGAGTGGATGTATTCCTTGGTGTAGTTGTGGCGGTCCTCTTCCGGCAGCCAGTGGGTCACGCCCAGCGCGCGACCGCGCGGGATGATGGTCACCTTGTGGAGCGGATCGGTGCTCGGCACGTGGAGCGAGACGAGCGCGTGGCCCGCTTCGTGATACGCCGTGAGCTTCCGCTCCTCCTCGGTCACCACCATGGACCTCCGCTCGAGGCCCAGCATCACTTTGTCCTTGGCGTCTTCCAGGTCCAGGTTCTCGACCTGCTGCTTGTTGCGGCGGGCGGCGAGCAGCGCGGCTTCGTTCACCACGTTCGACAGCTCCGCCCCCGAGAGACCCGGCGTGCCGCGGGCGATCTTCTCCAGATCTACGTTGGGCTGCAGCGGGATCTTCCGGGTGTGCACCCGGAGGATCTGTTCGCGGCCCTTCACGTCCGGCATGTCGACCACGATCTGGCGGTCGAAACGGCCGGGCCGGAGGAGCGCGGGATCGAGAATGTCGGGACGGTTCGTGGCGGCGAGCAGGATCACGCCGTCATTCGACTCGAACCCGTCCATCTCGACCAGCAGCTGGTTCAGCGTCTGCTCGCGCTCGTCGTGCCCGCCACCGAGGCCGGCGCCACGATGGCGGCCAACCGCGTCGATTTCGTCGATGAAGATGATGCAGGGCGCGTGGGCCTTGCCCTGCTCGAAGAGATCGCGCACGCGGCTGGCACCCACGCCGACGAACATTTCGACGAAGTCCGAGCCGGACATCGAGAAGAAGGGGCGACCCGCCTCACCGGCCACGGCCTTGGCGAGCAGGGTCTTCCCCGTTCCCGGCGGCCCCACGAGCAGGGCGCCTTTGGGCAGGCGTCCGCCCAGACGCTGGAAGCGCTGGGGATCTTTCAGGAAGTCGATGATCTCCTCGAGCTCCTGCTTCGCCTCGTCGCACCCCGCCACGTCGGCGAAGGTGATCTTCGGAGTGTCCCCGGCCAGGAGTTTGGCCTTCGATTTTCCGAACGCGAACGCGCGGTTCCCGCCCTGCTGCATCTGCCGGATGAGATAGATCATCACCGCGGCGAAGAGCAGGAGTGGCCACAGATTGAGGAGGATGACGCCGAAGGACTGCTTGGGCTCCTTGGCGGTGACGTCCACGTTCTTGGCGCGCAAAGACTGAATCCACGCGTCGGTGGCGTCGAAGGGCAGGAGCGACGTGAAGTGCTCCACGTCGTGCGTCTTGTAGCTGATCGTGTGGCGGAAATCGCCCTTCACTTCCTGCTTGTCCGTGATCTCCACGGCCGCGACGTTCTGGGCATCCAGCTGGGTCGCGAAGTCCGTGTAGCTGATGTCCGCCGTATCCTGCTTCTTGTTGGCCGCAAACTGGACCAACGCCACCGCTCCTACGAGCAGCAGCGCCCAGAACGAAAAGGTCCGGAAGGTCCGGCTCCAGCTGAATTCCCGCTCGCGCGGGGGCAAACGCGTCGCCATCTACCGCAAGCTCGCTATATAAGGAAGGTGCCGGAAATTCTCCGCGTGATCCAATCCATACCCCACAATGAACTCCTTCGGGCAATCGAACCCCACGAACTTGACCTCGCGCCCCAGGTGCTCCGCCACATGCTTATGCAGCAATGCGCAGATCTCCAGGCTCTGGGGACTCCGGGCCGCCAACAGGGACAGCAGGCGGTTCAGCGTGCGCCCGGTGTCCACGATGTCTTCCACTACCAATATGTGCTTCCCATCCAGCCGGGTTTCAGGGTCGTACAGGAGCCTCACGGTGCCGCTCGAAACGCTGTCGGACCCGTAGCTCGCCGCCACCAGGAAGTCCACCTGCAAGGGGCGGTCGATCTGCCGGACCAGGTCCCCTACAAAGATGAAGCTCCCTTTGAGGAGACCCAGCACCAGCAGCTCCCCATCCGGGTACGCCGCCGTGATCTCCTGCCCCAGCTCCGCCACCCGCTTCGCAATCGTCTCCTGATCGAAGACGATCCGTGCGAGCTCCCGGCCACCGGTCTGCTTAGGCCTGGTCGTACTCGGTAACATCGAGCCGCACCGCCGGAGTTCCGGGTTGCGGGACCCGGGCTTCACCGCGACAGATGCCCGGGACCCAGACAATGGTTTCACCGACCGCCAACAAGGGATACCCCGCCCGCGCCGCGCGCGGCACCCGCGCCTCCATCAACAGTCGTCGCACTTCCCGTCTCCCCACGCCGCCCAGCGGGGCCAGGCGGTCCCCCGCTTGTGGGGCCCGGATGACGAGGCCGTCTTCCATTCCCGCGACCCAGGTGGTCCACCCGTCCCGGTCGAGGTGCGCGGGGGCCGGATCCGTTCGCCAGGCCAGCCGGTAGTCGCCGAAGACCGCCGTCCCCTCTGCTTTCATGGGGATCGTCTCCCGCGGACCGCCGGCCGCTTTGCCCACCGACAGCCGGTCGAACACCGCTTCTCCGACCCACCCGCCACCCAATTCCACGCGCCGACCCGACTGTCGTTTGGCCAGCTCATGGAGGCGGAGGGCATGGCGTGGGCCGAGTGGAATGCCGGCCCGTCGAGCGGCGGCTCGGAGGAGCGCCGTGGCTACGGGTGCATCATACCCAGCGAGGGGGAGGCGGGCAACGCTAAAGGCGCCCTCTGCGAAGCGAACATCAAGCTCCGGAAGGAGTTCGGGGAGCGCGGCCCAGGCCCTGGCGTCGCGCAACGCGTGCCGGCCGAGGCTCAGGAGGTCGCCCCGGACCCGTTGGCCCAGCCGGCCCTCAATAAGAGGAAGGAGAGTGCCCCGCACCCAGGAGCGAAGATGTTTCGGGTCGCTGTTGGCAGGATCGACGAAGGCAGTCGGCGACGCCAATTCGGCCTTGGTAAACGGCAGCAGTGGACGAACCAGTCCACCTCTCGATTTCGCGCGAATGCCGGCCAACCCGGTGGGAGCGCTCCCGCGCAACACCCGCAGGAGAATCGTCTCGACCTGGTCGTCTGCGTGATGAGCCGTGACGAGGTACCGGGCGCTCACCCGCCGCTGCGTTTCGCGCAGCCAGGCATAGCGGGCCTCCCGCGCTTCGGTCTCCGTCGTGTCGGGGCCGAGGTGCAGCTCACCCAGCTCGAACGCGATTCCCAAGGCTTGAACCTGGCGCCTTAGCCCCTTAGCGACTTGGCCACTTGCTTCTTGGATCCCGTGATCCACGTGGGCCACGATCAGCTCGAGCCCGAGTTGCTTTCTTGCATCATGGAGTAATCCGAGGAGGGCGAGGGAGTCCGGGCCTCCCGACACCGCGACGAGCGCCTTCCCCGGCTTCGGGAACAGGCGTTGCGACGTCACGTGCGCGAGGAAGCGCTCGGACAGGTCATTCATATATTTGAAGTATGCTCCCACCAGACCAGGTTTACCAACTCCTGCGGAACCTGACCAGCCCGGTCGTCGCGATCACGTCGGCGCGGGGCGGCGAAAAGAACGGCATGATCATCGATTCGGCGATCCGTGCCTCGATCGTTCCGACGATCCCCCGCATCGCCGTCTTCATCCACAAGTTCAATCACAGCCACAGCCTGATCGACGCCTCGGGCAAGTTCTGTCTCCACCTGCTGCACACCGGCCAGTTCGACTTGATCCACCACCTGGGATTCCAAAGCCGGCGGACGGTGGACAAACTCGCCACGGTACCCCACCACACGGGCCGGTTGGGGCTGCCCATCCTCGACGAGTGCTACGCCCACTTCGAATGTCGCATCGTGAACGCGATGGACACCGGGAGCTCGACCTGCTTCCTTGGCAACGTGGAAGCGACGGGACATGGCGGGACCTCGATGCCGAAGGGCGACGTCATGACCGCGGCATACTTCCGGGCGAACCTGCCGAAGGAATGGAAGGGGGACTACGAACGTCTACTGAAGGAAGCGCAGGGATACGCGGAGGAGGCGTCCCGGCAGATCACACGCGAAGCGTGGGTACCGAAGCCATAGCGACTACTGAATCCGTCCCTGCCACGTGCCCGACCCGGAGAAGCAGGCAGCTCCGTCATTGTCAAAATACGTCCCGCTCGCCAGCACACCCTCGCTGTTGGACGCGATCCCGCTGAAGAAGGCGGTGTCCCCGAGCCCTCCCAACAACGTGAACTTCAGGGTGTTGTGAGTATTGGTCCCACTCACCGTGTACGACTCGATCGACGCGCAGTTGACCGATCCGGAGACGGACGTTCCGGTCTGCGTCAGGGTTCCGAGCCATACTCCCCCGGGTCCCCCGCTGGCGCCAAAAGTCCCGCCCCAAGTACCGGTCACATTCTGGTCGGGTTCCGTGGAGCAGGCCGCGAGGGCGAGCAGGCAGAGACAGAAGCGCAAGTTCATCTGCAGAAGGTGCTCCGGGCGGTTCGCAGGGTCAAGGCAAATCCCGTACGTTGGAGGCGATGCGAATGATCCTCCCATTGTTCGTCGTTCTGGCGCAGACCGCCGTGGCGCAAACCGTGGCGGTGAAGCAGAACGTCAATCTGCGACCCGATCCCTCCAGCGAGTACCAGCCGATCCGGCTCCTCAAGCCGAGCGAGCCGCCTCTCACCCTGCTCGATCCGTCACCGCACTCGGGCTACTACTACGTCGTGACCGCGCAGGCCGAGTCGGGGTACGTGTGGTCGAAGTACGTGAGGGTGTCCGGTGCCCCGGCGCCCGTGGACATCCATCCGGATTCTGGGGTCCCCGGTTCCGCGACGGTCGTGGGCTGCGGCGACGGCCGGTGGACGCACGTCTACAATCCCTCCCGGCTCCTCGTCCTGCAGGACTGCGTGACGATCACCGGCACGATCGTGGACGCGACCGCCCCCCAGTCCCACCATACCGCCGATGGCGTCCGCCACGAGGCGGATGGAGACACCCATGGCTGGCTGCGCGTGGACTCCCAGTACGTCGGCTTGATCAATGCGGGAAATACCTCGGACGAGGACGGGAATCTGGTCTTCGAAATCGTCTGTCATTACAAGGTGACGCAGGCGGACGCCAAGCCGTCATGCCAGGGCTTCACCGATTCCCAAGTCATTCCCCTGGTGGGCACCCACGTCGCCGTCACGGGGACGCTCATTCGGGAGCAGAATCACGCGAAGTGGAATGAGATTCACCCGGTGACGAAGATCGAAGTGAAATAGCCGACGGGCTACGCGACCTCGTAGCTCAGGACAAACGGGTGCTCCATCCCGTGGCCGACACTGGACGTGCCTTCGCCCCGGAGCCCCTGCAGCGCCCCAGTCCCCGATCCCGCGATGACCGCGTAGGACTCCTTCGCCTGACCATCTTCGAAAACGCCGGTGCGCTCGAGAACGAACGACCCGGCTTTGCCTCCGAGGCGTCCGACCACCCGCTC
>DATBBZ010000111.1:0-3071 GCA_036270745.1 Gemmatimonadales bacterium
CTCCACGTGCACCTCGACGGGTCCCTGCGTCCCCAGACCATGATCGAGCTGGCGCGGATGCAAGGCGTCACGCTTCCCGCGGACACCCCTGAGGCACTCGCGGCCAAACTCTCCGTGAAGGGCGCCCGGAACCTCGAGGAGTACATCGTCTCCTACGGCACCACGCTGTCGGTGATGCAGACGCCGGAGGCGCTCGAGCGCATCGCGTACGAGTTCGTGCAGGACGTCGCGGCCGAAAACGTGCGCTACGTGGAAGTGCGGTATTCGCCGCTGCTGCACCGCCCGGCGCTGACGTTGACGGAAGCGATCGAGGCTCCGCTCCGGGGCTTCCAGCGGGGGATGTCGGAGACCGGGACCAAGGTCGGTGTGATCGTCTGCGGGATCCGCACCCGCCCCGCGCCCGAGTCCCTCGAGCTCGCGCAAGCGGCGGCGGAGTACCGGAGCGCCGGCGTGGTCGCCTTCGATCTGGCGGGTGCCGAGCGGGACCATCCGGCCTGGGAACACCGGGCGGCGTTCGAATACGCGGCGGGGCACGGGATGTTCTGCACCTGTCACGCCGGGGAGGGAGCGGGCGCGGAATCGGTCCGCGAGGCCATTCACGTCTGCGGCGCCACGCGCATCGGGCACGGGACGCGCGTGGGAGAAGACGCCGGCCTCCTCGCGGAGGTGGTCGAGAAGCAGATCCCCCTCGAGATGTGTCTGACGTCCAACCTCCATACCCATACGGTCGAGACGCTGGCTGCGCATCCCGCGCGGAAGTACCTGGCGCAAGGCGCACGGGTCACGCTGAACACGGACGGGCGCCTGATGGACGGCATCACGCTGACCGACGAGTTTCACCTCGCGCACACCGCCCTCGGCTTCACCAGGGCTGAGCTCGCGAAGGTGGTGCTGAACGGCTGCGAGAGTGCGTTTCTTCCCGATTACGAGCGCGTCGCTCTGGTGGCGCGCATCCAAAGCGACCTGGAGGCTCTTTGACCTGGCGACGCGTGGTTCTGGCGTTCGGCGTGACCTTCCTCTGTTCCCTCCTAGTCTTCACGCTCCCCCGAGCGGTCTGGAATACGCTGCACGCCCAAACGCCGGCGCAGTCGCAGGCCACCGCGGCGCCGGCTCCGGCGCCCCAGACTCCCGTACCCACAGCCGTGGCCCTCCCGCGCAGCATCCCGCAACGGCTGACGGGTCTGATCGGGATGGCGGTGATCCTGGGCATCGGGATTCTCTTTTCGCGAAACCGGAAAGCCATCAGCTGGCGCGTGGTGGGGTGGGGGCTGGGACTGCAGTTCGCCTTCGCCGTGTTCGTCCTCCAGGTGACCTGGGGCCGGAATCTCTTCAGTTGGCTGGGCGGAGTGGCGACGAAGCTCCTCGGCTTCTCGTACGCGGGCTCGGAGTTTGTGTTCGGCGAAATCGGCAAACAGCACTCGAGCATCGGAGTGGTGTTCGCCTTTCAGATCCTGCCCACGATCATCTTCGTGTCGGCCCTGTTCGCCATCCTCTACTACCTGGGCGTGATGCAGCTCGTGGTGAAGGCGTTCGCCATCATGATGAACAAGGTGATGGGGGCGAGCGGGGCCGAGAGTCTGAACGTGGCGGCTTCGATCTTCATGGGGCAGACCGAGGCGCCGCTCACCATCAGGCCGTTCCTGCCCAAGATGACGCAGTCCGAGCTGATGACGGTGATGACCTCAGGAATGGCGCACGTCTCCGGGTCGATCATGGCGGCCTACATCGCGTTTGGCATCGAAGCCCGGCACCTGCTCACCGCCGTGATCATGACGGCGCCCGGCACCATCATGATGGCCAAGATATTCGAGCCGGAGACCCAGGTCCCGGAAACCCGGGGCGGAGTGACCGTCGACATCCCCCGCACCGACGTGAACCTGGTCGACGCCGCGTCTCGGGGCACGGGTGAAGGCCTGCACCTGATGCTGAACGTGATGGCGATGCTGATCTCCTTCATCGCCCTGATCGCGCTCACCAACGGTATCATGGGCGCGATGCACAGGGTTGTCGGCTGGTTCCCAGCCGATCTTCAAAGCGTCCTGGCCTGGATTTTCCGGCCCGTCGCCTGGGTGATGGGCGTCCCGTGGCACGACTCGGGTGCCGTGGGCGGACTCCTGGGCACCCGGATGGTGCTGAATGAATTCGTCGCCTACTCACAACTCGGTCCCATGAGAGGGACACTCGATCCGCTCTCTTATACCATCGCGACGTTCGCGCTCTGCGGCTTCGCGAATTTCTCGTCCGTGGGGATTCAGATCGGCGGCATCGGCGCCCTCGCCCCCGAACGGAAGCACGATCTCGCCCGGCTCGGGTTCCGGGCCATGCTCGCGGGCACGCTGGCGAATTTCCTGTCCGCCACGCTCGCCGGCATGCTGCTGTGACCGCGGCGTCGCCGCAGGCGGCAGCGGACGTCGTCGCCCGACGGATCGCCCCGCGGAAGCCGAAGGTCGCCATCGTCCTCGGATCCGGGCTGGGGTTTCTGGCGGACCGGGTGGAAGGGGCGGTCCGGGTGCCGTATGCGGACATTCCGGGATTCCCGGAGCCCGGCGTGGCCGGGCACAAGGGAGAGCTCGTCGCCGGAAACCTCGGTGGGGTTCCGGTGCTGGTGCAGGCGGGGCGCTTTCATCTCTATGAAGGCCACGACGCCGTCACGGCGGGACTCCCCGTCCGGGTGTTCTCCCGGCTCGGCATCAAGACGCTGGTGGTGACCAACGCCTCCGGGGGCATCAGACCAGGATTCGGCGCCGGCACGCTGATGCTTCTGTCCGATCATCTCAACCTCATGTTCCGGAATCCGCTGATCGGTCCCGTGATCGAGGGGGAAGAGCGTTTCCCCGACCTGACCGAGGCCTACGACGCGAAGTTGCGGAAGCTCGCGAAGGAGACCGCGGCGCGGCTCAAGGTGCCGCTCGAAGAGGGCGTCTACGCGGCGCTGCTCGGTCCTTCGTACGAGACGCCCGCCGAAGTGCGGATGCTCGCCAAGATGGGCGCCGACGCGGTAGGGATGTCCACCGTGCCGGAGGTCATCGTTGCACGAGCGCGCGGCATGCGGTGTCTCGGCTTTTCGATCG
>DATBBZ010000112.1:0-2684 GCA_036270745.1 Gemmatimonadales bacterium
GCTCGCCCCCGCACACGAGGGCGAGGTCCTCGAGCAGCGCACCGACCCGCAGCGGCGATTCGAAGAGCACCACGGTCCACGAGCTCTCGGCGACACTCGCGAGGAGCCGTTTCCGGTCCCCGCCCTTTCGCGGCAGGAAGCCGAGGAAGGTGTACCGGTCGGCGGGGAGTCCAGCGACGGCGAGCGCGGCGACTACGGCGTTGGGACCGGGGATGGTGACCACGGGAATGCCCCGGTCGCGTGCGGCGGCGACGAGGCTGACACCCGGGTCACTGATGAGGGGTGTGCCGGCGTCGGTGATCAGGGCGACGTCCTGGCCCCCGGCGAGCCGTTCGAGGAGCCGGCGCAGGTCCCCGTCATCGGAGTGCGCGTGAAAGGACACCAGCTCGGCGCTACTGCCGGCGTGCGTGAGGAGGGGACGGCTGTGGCGGGTGTCTTCGGCCGCGACCAGCGCGACCGACTTCAGCGTCTGCGCGGCCCGGGGTGAGAGGTCGCCCAGGTTTCCGAGGGGCGTGGCGACGACGTAGAGCGTACCCGCCACGTCACCAGGTCACCGACCAGGGGAGCCCGTCATAGAACCCGGCGGACTGCAGCACGTACCGGTGCTCGCGCGTCGCGCCGCGCAGGACTTTGACCGCCGTGCCCGGCATCATGATCTCGACCGAGTCTAGCAGCTCCTTCCCCCACGCGGCGAGCGCCGTCGCCAGCTCGTCGGGCCGGACCACCGCGTCCGGGATTTCGGTGCCGCGCGGGACGCCGATGCTCACCAGCGCCTTGTGCGCCTGCTGGTGGGAGGAGGAGACGCGCTGGGCGCGTTTCTTCCCCTCCCCTGGAAACTCCTGTTCCACCCCGTCGACGATGCGCCAGTACAGCTCGCGGTAGGTATTGATGAGCGCGTGCGGCGCCTGCGCAGGCAGTTCGGCGACGTAGGGAAACACGCACGCGGCGAGCGCCGGATCGGATCCGTCGGGCAGCGGCTTGAAGAGCGACTCGAAATAGCGGGGGACCGGCATCTCCTCCGGTTTCTCGCAGAAATACCCGCCGACGAATTTCCCGTCATCGAGGCGGACGTAGGAGACGCGTCCATTGGAGATGAACTCGAGTACCCCGGTGACTTTTTCCTCTCGCAGGACGGGGAACAGCGCCGCCGGCTGACCGGGATCGACGACGCGCGGCTGCGGCGGCACGGCGCACGACTGATACATCCACGCCAGCTGCTCCATGGGCGCGGCGCAATACGTGAGATCGCCCCGCTCGGTCTCCGCGCGCATGCGCCGCAGTGCCTCGGCGATGGTGATGACTTCGCGTCCCGACACTTCGAAGGCGGCCGCGTTGACCGGTTCGCCTTTCCGGAAGAACAGGAGGAGACAGCCGTCCGGCACGTGGGCGCAGAGGTACCCGTCGACGCGGCCGTCGCGGTCGCGTTTCGCGTAACTCAGCAGATTGTCGAGGTGAATGAATGCGAGGCGGGTGCGGTGGATGAGCTGATCCACCTGCGGGAAGCGGAGGTCCGCGAGGCGCACCGGCGAATTCGTGAGTCGGGCGGTGCTGGCTCGCATGGACCTCCGCCTGGATGGTTACCCGATGTGGCGCGTGATCTTCTCGTCGAACACGGGCTTGGGGTAGGCACCGACCAGGGTGTCCACGTGGGCCCCGTCCTTGAAGAATAGAATACTCGGAATCGACCGAACGTTAAAGCGCATGGCGGTCTTCTGGTTGGCGTCCACGTCCAGCTTGGTCACCTTGACCTTGCCCGCATACTGCCCCGCGATCTGCTCCATGATCGGGGCCACCATGCGGCAGGGTCCGCACCAGGTAGCCCAGAAATCGACCACCACCAGGCCCTTGTGCTGTTCGACTTCACCCGAAAAGGTGTCGTCCGTCACCTGCGTCAGATCCGACATTGCTCTCCACTCTCCTCAAAACCGTTAAGTTCCTGTCGCCATGGACGACACGTCACAGCGCATCGCCCACGTGGGGGTCGCGGTCCGCGACCTGGCCGAGGCCACCCGGTTCTACCGGGAGGTGCTGGGCCTCGAACCTTCTGCGCCGGAAACGGCCGACGGCGCTGAGATTGTGCACTTCCATTTCGGCGAGGTCGACGTCGAGCTCCTCGCGGCGCGCGACCCGCAGAGCCCCATCGCGGCGTTCCTCGAAAAGCGCGGTCCCGGCATCCATCACATCTGCTACCGGGTGAAAGACCTGAATCAGGCGCTCGCCCGCTGCCGGGAGGCCGGGTACCGGCTCGTCGACGAGGTTCCCCGCCGCGGCGCGGGTGGAAAGCGCATCGCGTTCGTCCACCCCAAAGCCACCGCCGGAATCCTGCTGGAACTCACGGAGTAAAACGTCGATCGCCCAGCGAGAGTTCCCTACTGCTTCGGGCAGTGCGGGACGATCGGACTTTCGACCTCCAGGTGCACATTGTACATCAGCCACCCACCGGCTTTGGTCTTGATGACGTCGAAGGGCTGGCGGCGCGTGCATTGGGGCGCCTGCAGCTCGACGTGAAAAGTCATGATGGAGCTGTTGCTGCTCGTCTGGAGCGGTCCGTCGAGGACCTTATACGTGTCGTGGCGCAGGAAAATCTGAAATGCTTTCATCACGCTGTCGCGATACGTTTCCGGGACCTTGTGCCACGGGCCATCCTCATTGCCCCAGAGTCCGGCCATGGTTCGCGTATCTTT
>DATBBZ010000113.1:0-3148 GCA_036270745.1 Gemmatimonadales bacterium
CGAAGCGCTCGGCTTGGCAGTCGCGCCGGAGCTGCGCGAGATGGAGCGTCGGCGCACGCTGTGCGATCGGACGGCGTGCCCCGGCGTCCCCAATTCAAAACCTCGCGTGGTGCAGCGCATCGTGGAGGGGCTCGAGAGGCACGGTACGCGTGAAATGAACCTGAACGTTGAGGTCACAAGAAGGTGACGATGCCGAGAGCACCCCTTGGACGTCTGGTCCTGGCCTTGTCCCTCGGTTCCCCTTCCGGTTCATTCGCGCAGGTCCCCAATCAGAAGCCTGCGCCCAATGGCGTCGCATCGGAGGTCACAGGGACTTGGCGAGGTCATTCGGTCTGCGCAGTCAAGGGCAGCCCGTGCCATGACGAGGTGAACGTCTATCGCGTTTCCGAAATCGTCGGCCGGCCCGGCTGGTTGCTTGTCACCGGCATCAAGATCGTGAGTGGCCAGGAGATCGTGATGGGGACGGGGGAATGGAAATACGACGCCGAAAAACGCATCCTTGAGAGCGAAACGTTGGGCGCCGCCCTGCGCTTCTCTGCTCAAGATACGACTCTGGTGGGCAGCTTCACGTTACGGGACAGCACCATCTACCGCCGAGTCTACCTGAAGAAGGCAACGTAACGCTTCCGGTACGCCTCAGAATGATGCAGAGGAACACGCGGCAGGGCGGGGTTGTCGCCTAACATCATTGGTTGTCGCCGTCCGTCCGCTCGAGGGCCTTGACGGCGAGCCGAGCGAGGTCCCCCGCCGAAGCCTCCAGTCACCCGGAACCCCCCCCTCCCCCCTCAAGCGCTTCCAGCATCGGGACGATGTGATGGTGACGCGCATGGGCGTCACCTGGGTGTGTCGCCGCTGCGTGAGCCCGCTCACCACCGAGGCAGAGGTCCCGGGGCCCCAAGCAGGGGTCCGGCCTGGCATAACTCCTGCAAAGTGTCTGAGTGGACCCCGTTGGACGGTGGAGCACATGGTGAAGCGCAGTCAATTGACGTGGGCCGAGAGCCTCGCGATTACCCTGATCGTCTGGGTTACCGCGTTCGTCGGGATCATGGGCCGCCTGGCGAAGCGCGGGATCTAAGAACTAGGGCAGGACGGGCCCCGAGGCCGCGAAGCGACGCGGTTACGGTGAGCGCGCCCTGCCAGCGGTCCGCATGGCGTGGTTCCTCCACGGGGTGGCGGTCACGCCGCCCGCTTCGTAGCCAGCGCAATCAGGTGGTTATTCCGGACGGGGATGGTCCACGGGCAGGGATAGCGCGCCCGGATGTGCTCCTGGAAGGTTGCGAGTGCCGCGGCGAACTGGGGCGCTGAGTAGTAGCGGAACGTGGAGTAGTGCCGCCGCCGCGCCTGCCGCACCAACTCCGGCAGCGTTGCCCACTGCCACCACCCCGCGCTCCGCAACCGGGCCGACCGAAACGCCTCCGCCTCCACGAGCGCCGCCCGCAATTGATCACGCGTATACAGTCGCGTCTCGCGCTCGGCGAAGCCCGGGAAGTATTGGCCCCACACCGTAGCTCGGTTCTGGTCCGGCGTCCTTGTGTACAAGACGAGGACGCCCGCGGGCCGCAACACCCGTCCCGCCTCGGCGAGAAACACCGGGAGCGACGGGAAGTGATGCACGGCGTTGAAGCTCATCACCACATCGCACGAGCCCGCAGGGAAGGGGAGCGCTTCGGCGAGGGCACGCACGGGGCGGACGTTGGGAACGCTGGAGCGTAGGGCGTCGAGCATCGGACGACTCACGTCAACGCCGGTCACCGAGGCGACCTCGACGCCCCGCCCCTGGAGCTCGAGGGTGAGAGCGTCGAGATAGCGCCCGGGGCCGGTGCCCACGTCCACCACGTCGATTCCCCGCGGACCCCCGTCGAGATGCGCTAGGTGCGGCCCGATCCAGCGCACCGCCCGTACGTCGAGCCCCCGCAAGGCGCTGTAGCGCGGCGCGAGCTCGCGAAAGTGATCCTGGAATAAGGGCGCCGTCATTCCCCCTCCCAAGGGCTTGGTCCTGCGCATGGGATACCACGCGCCGGGTGTGCAGTTCCGTCCACGTCGCGAAATCGGGTCGCACGCGATAGCTTCACCGCGCTGCGAACCCTTGCCCACCCTCGCACCGGAGACCCATGCCGCTCAGCTTCCTCATCGCCGCCTGGATCGCTGCGTGGCTCGGCCCCGGGCTGGAGTCACTCCCGCAGGCCGCGGTGCAGGTGGATGCCGCGGAACATCGCATCGTGATCGAGCTGCCAGCGGTGGACCTGCCGGCGGGCACCCCGATGAGCGACGTGATGGTCAGCGTACCGCTCTGTCAGGTGCTCGTCCCGGTGAGCGGGTCGCTCCACAGTTCACGGGTCGAGGTGCTGGACGACGCGGGTCAGCCCCTGCCCCAGAACCTGCTCAACCACTTCAACCTGACCGACCCGTATCACCGCGAGCTGTTCCTCCCGATCAGCATGCACATGTTCGCCGCGAGCAAGGAGACCCCACAGGTGGGTGTGCCGCAGCTCTTGTTCGGGCTGCCGGTCGAGCGCGGACAGCGACTCATCGCCGGAGCCATGGTGGCCAACGTCTCGGCGATCCCCCACCACGGGGTGCGCGTGCGCCTGGTGCTCGGCTATGTCCCTGCCGGGCGCCCCTGGCCGCTCTACCGCACCTTCCCCTGGGACATGGATGTCGAATACCCGCTCGGCCACACCGAAATGGGGATCAAGGCGTTCGATCTGCAGCCCGGCCGAACGGTCCGGTCCTGGGAGGCGAGCCCGGCGATTGGCGGCACGATTCTCGGCCTGGGCGGGCACATGCACGACTACGGCGTATCGCTCGAGCTCACGGACGTCACCACCGGCCGCGTGCTGTGGGGCGGTACGCCAATCACCGAAGGGCCGCGCGTCGTAACGTTTCCGCTGGCGCGCTTCTACAATTGGCACCGGCTGGGCATCCACATCCTCCCAGCTCACCGCTACCGGGTCACCGCGGTGTACGAGAATCCCACCGACCACGTGAGTCCGGAAGGCGGGATGGGGGCCGTGGCGGGGCTGTTCGTCCCCGACTACGGCGCGGTGTGGCCCACGGTCGACACTGCCGATACGATCTACCAAGCAGACCTGCGCGCCACTCTGCGGGCCGGGGCTCGCGGCCGAAGAATGATGATGATGATGATGGA
>DATBBZ010000114.1:0-1993 GCA_036270745.1 Gemmatimonadales bacterium
TCCCCGGTTTGGGAGCAACGTGGCCACCCGCCGGAACAAGTCTCGATAGATGTCTTCCTGGCGGCCCGCGCGGTACTCGGCCTCGGAGCAAAAGTGCTCGAACCCGCCGACGCTCGCGACGGCGTCGAAACCGCCGAAGGCGTCGCGATCGACGTTGCGGCAGTCCATGACGTGCACCTCCAGCCCGTTCCGGCGGCACGCTTTCGCCTGCGCCGTGGAAAGGGTGAGACCGACCCCCTGAGCTCCCAGGCTCCGGACATGGGTCAGTAGCGGCCCCCACCCGCAACTCATATCGAGCACCCGGGCACCGGCACCGACCCCCAGACTCTCCGCGATGAATACATGCTTCCGGTGCTGGGCCTGCTCGAGGGTGAGCGAGAAATCGCCCTCGTACCTGGCGCAACTGTAGTCCGCCCCCTCGCCCAAACTCAGCCGGAAGATCTTGTCGATGAGCGAGTAGGTGAACTCGATTTCTTTCTGGTCAGACACGGGCGTCCTTTGTGACCGGGGAGGTTGCCGGGATAGTTGGGCCCGATCGCGACAGAAGCGCGGGGTGTTCGGGGTCAGTGCTGTGAACCCGAAGTGACCAAGCTACTGGGTTCTCGATGGCGCTCGCGCGTCGAGTGTCAGGGGAGCGTAAGGTCGGCACCGTACTCTTCGCCCAACATCTCACGTGGGTAACATCGTTGTGGCGGAGTACTCCACCGAAGGGGCGAATTCGCGACCCCGGTCCCTGACCATCGCGGTGATTGTGATCATCTTGTTCGTGATCGCGAGCACGGGTTCCGGCCTTACGCGACAGGCCTTCGACTCCCTTCGCATCGCAAAGCCAAATCCAGTCAGTGTCAATAACCCCTCCCTCGGTGGACCTGATGCGAATCGCCCAATTCTGAGCGCGGTCAGCCGAATGCTCGCCGAGACAGCGAGCGTAGCTCTCAATGAGCAGGACCAAACAGTGAAGGACGCTGGATCCGCCAGCCGGCTCGCGGGATTCGATGCGGCCCTAATTCATGGGCGTAAGGATCGTCCAACCTTGGTCGTCACCGGTGCCCACGCCATCGCACTGACCATCAACCGCTCACAACTCGTGACTATCCTCGCTGAAGCGGGCGTGCAGGCGACCGATGTCGGACCAGTGGTGGATGGGACCGTGGTCACGATTCAAGCGGCCCGCGGCGTCCGAGCCCAGTACGGGCACTGCCCCGCCCCAGCGAACACGCTCCAGAACCAGCTCCAGGGCCCCCCGCCTCCCACTGCTGACAACGCGGACTGCGTGGTCCTCACCGAATACCCGGCGGCGATTCTCCGGCTCCCACCCGGGTTGGATGTGAGACCACTGGAGGAGATCGCGCTGGAGCTGTCGGGGATGAGCCCGACCGAGGCCCGAGTGATCGAGGGAGTCTTTGATGCGCCGTCCGCCCTCTCGCTGTCGATCCCGCGCTTCACGCGGTCTTACGAGACCCTGGAGGTCGCCGGGGCGAAAGCCATCCTCCTGAACACCGCCGGCAGACGTGGCCCCACCTATGTGTTGATTTGGGCTAAGAACGGGGTCCTGTACTCCCTGAGTGGCTACGGCAGCGCTGCCGACGCGGCGCCACTCGCCACATCCGTCAATTGATCCTCCCCCAATGACTGTGGCGTCCTCCACCGACTACGCCATCGAGACCCGCGGCCTGCGGAAGGTCTTCGGCTCTCAGGTGGCCGTGAGCAAGCTGTCCCTCACGGTCCGGCGGGGTGAGATCTTTGGGTTCCTGGGCCCGAACGGCGCTGGGAAGAGCACGTCGATCAAGATGCTGCTCGGACTGGTGCGTCCCACCGGAGGTCAGGCCTTCGTCCTTGGCGCACCTCCGACCGATGTGGAGATGCGCCGGCAGATTGGCTTCCTGCCCGAGGATTTTCGCTTCTATGACTGGCTGAGCGCCGCCGAGCTGATCCGCCTCCATGGGCAACTCTGTGGTATGTCCGCCGCGGCCCTCCGGGACCGTGTCCCTGA
>DATBBZ010000115.1:0-9480 GCA_036270745.1 Gemmatimonadales bacterium
TCACTGGACGGATATCGGAAACAGAGCCCCTACTTCGGCGCCATCGTAGGCCGCTACGCGAACCGGATCGCGAAGGGGAAGTTCACCCTGGACGGCAGGGATTACACGCTCGCCGTGAACAACGGTCCGAACGCCCTGCACGGCGGCATCAAGGGGTTCGACAAAGTGGTATGGAGTGCCGAGCCCTTCCACCGGGGAGACTCGAGCGGGGTGACGCTGTCGTACGTCAGCCGGGACGGCGAAGAGGGATACCCGGGTACGGCGCGCGTCAGCGTGAGCTACACGCTGACCGGTGCGAACGAGCTGGTCGTGGACTACAGCGCCACGACGGACCGGGCGACGCCGATCAACCTCAGCCAACATTCGTACTTCAATCTCTCGGCTGGACGCACGCCCGATATCCTGGGGCACGTGCTGACCATCGATGCCTCCCGCTACACACCGGTCGACTCCACGCTGATTCCCACCGGGGTGCTCGCACCGCTGGCGGGGACCCCCTTCGATTTCAGGACTCCAACCACCATCGGCGCGCGGATCGATGCCGCAGACACTCAACTCAAGATCGCCGGTGGCTATGACCACAACTTCGTGCTGGACGGCGCCGGCCTGCGTCATGCGGCGCGGGTGGTCGAGCCCACCAGTGGCCGCACGCTGGACGTCTTTACCGATCAGCCGGGATTGCAGTTCTACTCGGGAAACTTCCTGGACGGGACCATCAAAGGAAAAGGGGGGATCACGTACGTGCACCGCGGCGGGTTCTGCCTCGAGACCCAACACTTCCCGGATTCACCGAACCATGCGGACTTTCCGTCGACCATTCTGCGGCCCGGGTCGACGTACCGGACCCGGACCGTCTTCAAGTTCGGACTAACGGGCTAGAGACGCCGTCCCAGGCGTGCTTCCAGGGTGTCGCGGCAGCCGCGGGACAGCTTGAGCCGCGTGCCGTCGTGCAGGACGGCGACGAACTCCCCGCGATAAAACGGTTGCAGCTCTTTTACCCGCGCGAGATTCACGATAGTGGACCGGTGGATACGTACGAAGCGGGAGGGATCGAGCTCGGTCTCGAGATGGTGCATCGTCTCCCGCACCGTGTGGGACGCCTTGGCCACGTGGATCCGGACGTAATCGCCGTCCGCGTCGATCCAGTCGATGTCCTCGACCGGCACCAGCACGACGTTGCCGCCGGTCTTCACCACCAGCCGCGAGCGGTAGCCCTTGGGCGCCGCCGGCTTCTCGGCCGGCGCGGCCGCGGCGTCGCTCCCCGCGAGCGTCGCGATCTCGCGCCCCAACTCCCCCATGCGCGTGCGCCGCACCTGCAGCTTGGCCTGGCTCAGCGCCTCGCGGAACCGGTCATCGGTGAATGGCTTGAGCAGGTACTCCACGGCGTGGACTTCGAACGCCTGGAGAGCGTAGCGGTCGTACCCGGTGACGAATACCACCACGGGCCGGTGCTCGGGCGGGACGTCGCGCAGGACACCCAGTCCGTCGAGCTCGGGCATCTGGACGTCGAGGAAGACGAGCTCAGGCGCCTGGTCGCGGATGGCGGCGGTGGCCGTTTTTCCGTCCCGGCATTCCCCCACGACTTCGATCTCGGGGTCAGCCGCCAGGAGGTGCCGCAGGCCCTCGCGGGCGGCAGGTTCGTCGTCGACGATCAGAGTTCGCATGCCACGCATGGTGCTCTCCAGGTCAGCCGTCAGCGCCCCGGTGCCGTGGGGCGGAAGGGCAGAAAGACGTGGGACGTGACGCCCCCGTCCTCCGCATTCAAGACTTCCAGGCCGGCCCGGTCGCCGTAGAGTCGGGCCAGCCGCAACCGCGTATTCGCCAGTCCTACCCCGCTCGAGCCCACACTGCGGCTCGGATCGTCCGCCAGGCCCGGACCATCGTCCCGCACGGTCAAGTGCAGGGTCCCATTGGTACACCGCGCCCCGACGATCAGGATCCCCGAGGCCGTGGCCGCGGAGATGCCGTGCCGGATGGCGTTTTCGAGCAGGGGCTGGAGGATCAGGTGAGGCACGGCGGCGTCCTGCGCCCCGGCCTCCACCGTCCACGTCACCTTCAGACGGTCGGAGAAGCGCGCTTGTTCCACGTCCAGGTAGTTCCGGGCGAACTCGAGCTCTTCGCGAAGGGCTACTTCCTGGGTCGCGGCTCCATCCAGCATCCGGCGCAGGAGGTCTCCCAGCCGGCCCACCACCTGTACCGCCAGGGCCGACTTCCCGGTGCGCACCAGCGTCCCGACCGTGTGCAGCGCGTTGAACAGGAAATGCGGATGCAGCTGCATCTTCAGCGCCTGCAGCTCGGCCTGCGCCAGCTGGGTCTCGAGCTGTGATTCCCGCATCGCCCGCGCCTGCGCCCGTGCCCCGGCGTCCCGCATCGAGCCGATGAAGAGCACCATCCAGTACAACATCGAGTCGAAAATCAGCCACCACGCGAGGACGCGAACCACCCGCGTGAGGAACGGAGCGTTGAGATCGGAGATCGGCACCTTGCCCAGGGCCGAGATGTAGGGGATGTACAGCTCGAACGCGGAGTCCAGGCAAACCACGATGAAGAGGCTGGTCGCGACGTGGATCAGCACCCGGCCCTGCCATCCCGGCCCCCGCGGCGGGTACCGATTGCCCCACCAAAGAATGAAGGGGGTGAGGAGCGCCCAGAGCGCCGCCTGCGGGATCATCTGGGCGAAGGCGAACCAGATGGGCTGCTGCCTTCCGTACGCCAACGCCCCGATGATCTCCTGGAGGGAGGTGACACACCCCCAGATCGCCCAGAGGAGCACCACCATCCTCCAGGAAAAACGGGCGCGAGGTTCGGGTTCGGGACGAAAGGCCATGGGCCTAGTCTACCACGGTCTGGAGACCCCGAAAATGGCCGACGACAGACCCTGGCATGCATGCGGCAAAGGCGTGCCGCCGAGCGCTCAAACGCGATTCAAGAAGTGTGACCTGCGTTACGTCCCGGCGAGCGCCAGGAGCCTCTGCCACTGGGCAGGCGTGGTGGGCACGACTGACAGCCGGCCCTGCCGTACCAGTGCCATACCCGCGAAGGTCGGATCGGCCTTGATCTGAACCAAAGTCACTGGCTGGGCCAAGCGCTTCCCGACCTTGAGCTCGATCACCACCAGTGACGGATCACCCGCCTTCGGGTCCGGATAGGCCTCTTTGGTCACTGTCGCCGTCCCGATCACGGCCTTTTCCGAGCCGGTGTGGTAGATCATCAGCTCGTCACCCTTCTCCATGTTCCGGAGATTCTTCAAGGCCACGGGATTCGCAACGCCATCCCAGACCGCGGTCTTCTCGCTTTCCAGACGGTCGTAGCTGTAGGCAGTCGGTTCGGTCTTGAGAATCCAGTAACTCATCGGGCGCTCCGCTCGGTCCAATCGGCGATGGTAGTGGCCAGGTCCTGCAACACGGCTGCTTCGGTGCTCTGCTTCTTGGGGACCTTGAACGAGTGGTCCCCGCCCTCGATCTCGTGCAACGTAGCGCGTGGTGTCAATCGAGCGACAACCTGGTGCAGGAGCTCTCCTCGCGCGAATTCATCCCGCGTCCCCTGCAGGAACAACATCGGAATCTGCACCAGATCGAGGTGCTCCGCGCGCGTGATTCCGGGATTGCCGGGGGCATGCAGTGGGAAGCCCAGGAAGACGAGTCCGCGGACGCCCGTGAGCGGAGCACGGGACTGTGCGGTCGAGGTCATGCGTCCGCCGAAGGATTTTCCGCCGGCCACGAGCGCTACTCCCGGTGCTTCGGTGCGAGCTCGCGCCACCGCCGCGTTGACCGTCGCCACACACTTGTCGGGCGAATCCGTGCGCCCGCTGCCCCGCTCCATGTAGGGGAACTGATACCGCAGCGTCCCCACCCCCAAGGCCGCGAGCGCCGCTGAGATTTTTTCGAGGAATGGGTGCCGCATCCCGGCTCCGGCGCCATGCGCGAGCACGTACAGCGACCGGGGGTTCGCAGGGAGCTCCAGCAGGCCGGACACCTCGAGGGAGAGCTCCGGCACGGCGATCGCCAGCGGCCTCCCGCTCACACGCGTGCCTGGAGCAGGCCGAGGGCTTTGACGAGGTCGGGGCGATCGTCGAGCACGGGAATCACGGGATCGCCTTTGAGCTTTTTCATGCGGGCCGGGGCGTTCTTGATGGTGAATTGACCGATCTCGAGCGACGGAGTGACCTCCGTCCACTTCAGGGGCATGGACACCGGTGCACCGGGCAGGGGCCTGATCGAGTAGGGCGCCACCAGCAGACGGCCATGCCCATTCTGGCCGTAATCCAGGTACACGCGCCCACCCCGCTTCCCTACCACCCGCGTGATCGTCGCGATGTCCGGCAGCTCGGCCGCCACCACCCGCGCCAGCAGTCCCCCCAGTTGGCGGCACTGCTCATAGGTCACCTGGCGCCCCATCGGAATGAGGACGTGGAGTCCGGTGGAGCCGGAGGTCTTGATGTACGCCGGGAGCCCGATGGCATCACAAAGTTTTTTCGTCGCCTTGGCGACCTTCACCACATCCGGGAAGGGCGCTTCCTTCGGATCGAGGTCGAGGATGCACCAATCCGGGCGCTCGAGACTGGCAATCCGGCTGCCCCAGACATGCAGGGGGATGGTGCCCAGATTCGCGATATAGAGGAGTGACTCGAGGTCGTCGCAGACGAAGTAGTCGATCTCCCGCTGCGTGTCCTCGCTCCACATGCGCTCGGTGCGGAGCCACTCGGGCGCGAAGACCGGCGCATCCTTCTGAAAGAAGGACTTGCCCTTGATGCCGTCGGGGAAGCGGGTCATCACCACCGGCCGGTCGGCGAGATAGGGCAGCAGCCACGGGGAGATGGCGCGGTAGTACTCGATGAGATCGCCCTTCGTGTACCCGTCGTCGGGCCAGAACACTTTCTTGAGATTCGACAGCACAACTTCGTGGAGAGCGGGAGCCGGCGGCCGGGAGCCGTTCAGTTCCGCGTCGGGAGCGGCTTCCTCTTCGGAGCGTACGGCTCCCGGCTCCCGGCTTCCCGTCAACACGCACTCCTCGGGGTTCTTGTCGTCTCTCCACCTCAGGAACACCGGGTGCCGCAGAAGCCCCTCCGGCGTCCACTCCTTGAACCGCACCTCCGCCACGAGTTTGGGCTCGATCCAGGTCGTGTCTTTGTCCTTAGGCGTCGGGCCGGTGACCGCCGGCGTGTCGCGCTTGAGGGATTCGAGCGCCCGGGCGACGTCCTTCAGCTCTTTGTCGGTGAACCCGGAGCCGGCGCGGCCCACGTAGACGAGGGCGCCATCGCGGTAGGCTCCCAGGTGCAGGGCGCCGAACCCGGCTCGTGAGCCCTTCGCCTTGGTGAATCCCACGACGACGAAGTCATCGGCCCGGTCGGCCCGGATCTTCAGCCAGGCGGGGGAGCGGCCGGCGCGATAGGTCGAGTCCGCCCGCTTCGCCATGATCCCCTCGAGTCCCAATCGCTCGACCTGCCGGTAGAGTGCCTCCCCCTCTCTGACGAAGTGCTCGGAGTACTTGAGCGCGCCGGTGGCCGGCAGGACCTTGCGGAGCAATTCCTTCCGCTTCTCGAGCGGGAGCCCGCGCGTGTCGTAGCCGCCGAAGGCGAGGAGATCGAAGCAGAACAGCGTGGTGGGACTCTCCACGGCGGCGCGGCGGATGTCGAAGGACCGGGAGACACGGGCCCGATTCTGCAGTCCGTTGAAGGTCGGGTGGCCGCCCTCGTCGAGCACCACCAATTCTCCATCGAGAACCAGCCCGTCGAATGGCAACGCCGCCACGACGCGCGCGACCTCCGGGAAGACCGGTGACAGATCGTGCCCGTTCCGGCTCACCACTCTGGCAACGCCGTCCTCCTTTCCCACGCGCACGCGATAGCCGTCGAGCTTCAACTCGAAGAGCCAACCGTCCTTGGTGAATGGCCCCTCGCGCGTCTCGGCGAGCATCGGTTCGGCCTCGGTGGGGGTCACCACGCGGCGGGGCGCCTTGAGGCGCGCGAGTTCCTCCCGAATGGGGCCCGCGCGATCGGCGCCGGCCTTCAGCTCCTCGACCGTCAGCCCCGAGAGCACGGAGTTCGGCGGGAAGTCCGTGCCGTTCTCCGAGACCTCGCCGTCCCGCTCCTTGATGAGGAGCCATTCCTTCTCGCCGCGCTTGATCTTCACCAGCGTCCACAGGCCCTTGAGTTTGTAACCGTGGAGCTCGAAGAGGAGCTTCCCCTTCTCGAGTCCGATGAAGGGGTCCTCGACCGGCACCCAGCGGCCGCGGTCCCACACGATCACGGCGCCGGCGCCGTAGTTGCCTTCCGGGATCAGACCTTCGAAGTCGCCGTACTCGATCGGGTGGTCCTCGACGTGCACGGCGAGCCGCTTGTCGGCGGGATTCTTCGACGGACCCTTAGGAACGGCCCACGACGTGAGCACACCCTTCATCTCGAGGCGCAGATCGAAGTGGAGGTTGCGAGCCGCGTGCTGGTGGACGACGAACAGCCCGCCCGCCGAACCGGGCTGCGCGGCGCGGGCCCCCGGCTCCGGCGTGCGGTCGAGGGAACGCTTGGCGCGGTAAGCGCTTAGCGGATCGTCAGGGGCCTTCCGGTTTGCGGGCATCGGGGAGGTCCAAGTATGATAGCGCCATGAGCGCTCATGCAATCGGTTCCGCCAACGTGTCGTTCGGCCTCGTCTCCGTCCCCGTGAAGATGTTCTCGACGGGCGAGTCGTCCTCGGCCATTTCCTTCAACTGGCTCCATAAGAAGGACAACGCCCGCCTCAAGCAGCAGTACGTCTGCTCCAAGGACGGCGAAAAGGTCGAGAATGACGACCGCATCAAGGGGTGGGAGTACACCAAGGGCGTGTACGTCACCTTCACGCCGGAAGAGCTTAAGGCCCTGGAGGAACGCGCCACCGGCGCCATCGACGTTCAGGAGTTCGTGCCCACGGAGAAAGTGGACCGGCTGTACTCGGAGAAGGCGTACTTCCTGGGACCCGACAAGGGCGGCGAGCGCGCGTTCACGCTCCTGTCCAAAGCGCTGGCGCAGACCGGCCGGGTGGCGGTGGGTCAGTACGCGGCCCGCGGCAAACAGTACCTCATCATGGTCCGCCCCCTCGGCGAGGGCCTCGTGATGGAACAGCTCCGCTATGCCGACGAGGTCCGCTCGATCGAGGACGTGGAGCTGCCGAAGACCGAAGTGAAGAAGACCGAGTTGGATCTCGCGATCCAGTTCATCCAGCAGGCGTCCTCGGACACGTTCGATCCCAAGAAGTACGAAGACACCGTGAAAAAGAAGATCATGGAGCAGATTCAGCGGAAGATCGACGGGAAGGAAATCACCGAAGAGCCGACGGAAGCGCCCAAGACGCAGATCATCGACCTGATGGAAGCCCTCAAGGCGAGCATCGCCCAGGGGAAGGACGTCGACCAGGCGCCTAAGAAAAAAGCGAAACGAACTGCTTAGCGAAGGCGGGTCCCAGGCCCGCCTCCTCGTGCTTGAAGAAGACGTACGCGTCCTTCCACCCGGCGCCCAGGGCCTTGATCCGCTGGACCCAGCGCTGCAGGTCCTCCTCGCCGTACCCCTCGTCCCGCAGCCGCAGATATCCCCAGTCCGCGGTCGCCACCTCGGGCGTCGTTCCCTCTTCGGTATCGGCCACCACCAGCGCCGCATTGCGATGGCGCAGGAGCTGGTAGGTCTCGTCGTCGAACCAGGACGCGTTCCGGAACTCCCACGCGGCCCGGATCTCGGCGGGGATCAACTCCAGGGTCTGCCGCAGGCGCTCGGCGTCCTTCTTGAAGTTAGGAGGCAGCTGGAAAAGGATCGGGCCGAGCTTGGCCTTCAGGCCGAGGGCGGTGTCGCAGAAATACTTGAGTTCGTTCTCGATTTCGTTGAGGCGCTTGAAGTGCGTGATCTTCTGGGAGGCCTTCAGCACGAAGGAAAAGCCCTCCGGCACGGTCGCATCCCAACCGGCGACCGTCTTCGCATTCGGCATCCGGTAGAACGTGTAGTTGATCTCGACCGTCTCGAGCCGCTCGGCGTAGTACGCGAGCATCTTCGCCGCGGGAAACTTCTCGGGATAGAAGCTCCCCTTCCATTCGTCGAAGTTGTAGCCGGAAGTACCAACCCTGAGTCTCATGGAGTGAGAAAGTAGTCCTGTCTCCTTCCCCCTGCTTACCGCTGCGCGTCTATGCGTCTAGCTTTTGCACGTCCTATTGGGCCGTCAGCCCCCTCCGGCGAGGTATCGAGTGAGAGCATCGGTGGTGCGTACATCAGCCGTCGTCATCCTGTCCCTCTTTACCACCTCCCTGTCGGCCCAGCAGAAAATCCGGTTCTCGAGTGTCCGCGACGCCCTCCTCGCGGGCGGCGCGATGAATGGCGGCTTCGGTCCCCAGGGTTTGACCTGGATCGACGGGGGCAAGCGGTACTCGTACATCGGGGGCGCCCGCGATGCCGAGGAGATCCGGGCGTTCGATCCCGCCACCGGGAAGGACACCCTGCTGTTCGCCGCCAAGGGGATGACGTTCCCGGACTCGAGCGAGCCTTTCTCGTACAACCAGTTCCAGTGGACGGCGGACTCCAGGAATCTGGTCTTTCAGACCAACTTCCAGCCCATCTACCGTCGCTCGGGCATTCAGGACTACTACGTCTACTCCATCGCCGAACACATGCTGAAGCTGGCCGCACGCGGCGCCCGCTCAGCCGAGCTGTCCCCGGACGGCTCCCAGCTCGGCCTGGAGCGGGGCGGCAACATGTACGTCTACGATTTTGCGTCGAAGCACGAGACTCAGCTGACCCGGGACGCGTCCGAGCTGGTCTACAATGGGCACTTCGACTGGGTCTATGAGGAGGAGTTCGGGCAGGCCCAGGCGTGGAAGTGGTCCCCGGATTCCCGGCATGTGGCCTACTGGCAGGTGGATGAGCGCGCCGAGCCGGTCGTGCAGTTCTCGGACTATCAGGGCCTGCACCAGGACTGGACCAAAATCCGGATTCCTCAGCCCGGCGACTCGAACCCCACCGTGAAGATCGGCGTGGTGGACGTGAAGTCTGGAACGCAGGTGTGGCTCAACCCGGGCCTCTCCGGCGAGTACTACATCCCGCGCATCTACTGGACCAGCCGGCCCGACACGCTCGCCGTGCTGACGCTCAACCGCCAGCAGGACACACTGCGGCTCTTCTTTTTCGACGTGAAGACCGGCGGCAAGCGGCAGGTGCTCACCCTCGGGTCCAGCACCTGGCTCGACGTCTACGATTTCTACGCCGGCATCAACGACCTGATGACCTTCCCGGCCGGCCGGACGGAGTTCTACTGGGTGGGAGACCAGGACGGCTGGCAGCACATCTACCGGTACGACTACTCCGGTCGCCTGCTCAACCAGGTCACCAAGGGCAAGTGGATCGTGGCGCGAGTCGAAGGGATGGATCCGGCCCGCGGCGTCATCTACTACACATCCGCCGAGGTTTCGCCGCTCGAACGTCAGCTGTACGAGATCCACGTGGACGGAAGCGGCAAGCGGCGGCTCACGACG
>DATBBZ010000116.1:0-3532 GCA_036270745.1 Gemmatimonadales bacterium
AGCGCTTTGCTCTGCGAAGCGATGTGACCTACACGGGCTTCCATGGCATGGGTGATCACGTGTTCAAGGCGGGTGTCACGCTCGCTCATCTGAAGTACGACATCCTCAAGGAGAACAACGTCACCCCGCAGTTCCTGTACACCGACAGCGTCCAGACCAACTGCTGGTGCCGCACCCGGGATACGACGAGCGGCTTCCACGCGTTCGGTTTCTCGCAACCGTACCAGCTGACCTATGGAACGGGGCTCGCGGGCCTCAACACGAACAACAATCAAATCGGCTTGTACCTCCAGGACGACTGGAGCCCCACCTCGCGGCTCACCCTGAACCTGGGAATCCGCTGGGACTACGAGTCCGGCATGATCAACACGGGGTATGTGACGCCGCAGATCGTCGTAGACACCCTGACGCGATACAACGACTCCCTGCCGACGCCCCTCGACCTCAACCGATACATCTCGAACGGGCACAACCGCTCCGCGTTCAAGGGCGCCTTCCAGCCGCGTGTCGGCTTCTCCTACGCCCTCGACCGCGACAGCAAGACCACGCTCTTCGGCGGTGCCGGACTCTATTACGACCGCTCGATCTTCGACTTCTCCATCGACGAGGCGCAGCGGCTCACGCATCCGGTCTATACCGTCCGGTTCGCAGCGCCCGGTCAAGCACCCACTGCGGGCCAGGCGGCGTGGAACAACAACTACCTCACCACCGACACCACGGTGCTCAATGCGCTCGTGCACAGCTCCGGGCTGCCCGAGCCGTACCTGCTCGATAACAACATCAAGCCTCCGAAGTACACGCAGTGGAGTCTGGGCGTGCGCCATATGATGGGGTCGTGGCTCGGAACCCTGACGTACGAAGGGCAGCGCGGCGTCGACCTGTTCACCTACAACTGGGCGAACATCGGCCTGAATCCCAATGGCTCCTGCTGCAAGAGCTTCCCCATCGGCGCGCATGGCTTCAACAACTTCATCTACTCCACCGAGGACGGGAAAACCTGGTACGACGCCCTGACCCTCGAGTTCCAGCGTCCGTACCAGCGTTCCGCGAGTGGGCTGGGGTGGAGTGCCGGCGTTGCGTTTACCTACGCCAAGCGCGAAGTCGCAGGTGTCGACAACCTGAACGACATCGGATCGTCGTTCCCCGGCGGCTTCCCGAATGCCTTGTCGATTCCAAAGCATCCGTCGGACGGCGGGCAGGACGAGCGCCAGCGCATCGTGGGCAACTGGGTCGTCGACCTTCCCTACATTTCGGGATTGCAGTTCAGCGGCCTGGTGACCCTTGGCAGCGGCCCGACCACCGACGCTGGATGCCCTCCGCGCTTCTGCGGCGCCGCCACGTTCCTCTACGGTGGGTTCACGCCCCCGCCCCAAAACAGCATCATCCCGGGCAGTTGGGCGTATCAGCGGGTCGACGTCCGGCTCCGCAAGAACTTCCCCGAGTTCTCCGGAATGAACCTGGGCGTGACGTTGGACATCTACAACCTCTTCAACACGGTCAACCTGGGCTGCTGGTCGGTGGGCTACAATCCGCCGAACGTCTCGAGCAGTGCGGGGTGTACGGCCTCTGACCCCCGGCGCGTGCAGATCGGCGCGCAGTACGACTTCTGAACTCACTCCGGTGCGGTCACCGGCGCTCCGGCGCCGGTGGCCCTCCGGGTGGGGCGGGGGTATTCTCACTTGATGATCGACGCACTCCGCGCCGGGAGGCGGTTCAGAGCCGTCCTCTCCGTCCTCCCGGCCGCGTGGGCCTTCCTCGGCTGTGCCACGCACCACCCGGAAGCTCCCACTCCCCCTGACTCCGTCCAGTCCGCCGCCTTTCTGGACACGCTCGAAGAGCGGACCTTCCATTACTTCTGGGACCTGACCAACTCCGCCAACGGCCTCACGCCGGACCGTAGCCCCACCCCCTCCTTCTCGAGCATCGCCGCCGTCGGGTTCGCACTTACCGCCTACCCCATCGGCGCCGAACGGGGATACGTCACCCGCGCCGACGCCGCTGCGCGGACCCTCACGACCCTGCGATTCTTTTGGACCGCCACGCAGGATTCATCCACCACGGGCACCGGATACCACGGCTTCTTCTATCACTTCCTCGATATGAATACGGGGGCGCGCTTCCAGACCGTCGAGCTCTCCACCATCGACACCGGGCTTCTCCTCGCAGGCGTGCTCACCTGCCAGTCGTACTTCAACGGCTCGGATTCGACCGAGACCGCGATCCGCGCCGTCGCCGAGTCGCTGTACGACCGTGCGGACTGGCGGTGGATCCAGCCGCGGGCGCCCCTCGTGGGCATGGGCTGGACCCCGGAGCACCAATTCCTGGCCTACGACTGGAAGGGCTACGACGAAGGGATGATCCTCTATATCCTCGCGCTCGGCTCGCCCACACACGCCGTGGATTCGACCGCGTGGAATGCATGGACCTCGGGCTATCAGTGGGGCTCGTTCCAGGGCCAGACCTACCTCGGATTCGCACCCCTCTTCGGCCATCAATACTCCCACGTCTGGATCGACTTCCGCGGCATTCAAGACGGCTACATGAAGGGCCACGGCATCGACTACTTCGAGAACTCCCGCCGGGCCACGCTCGCACAACAAGCCTACGCGACCGCCAACCCGAACCATTGGACCGGCTACGGCGCCGGGTTCTGGGGGCTGAGCGCGTCCGACGGACCGGTGGACGGGATCGTCGCCGGCCGGCAGTACCACACCTATGACGCGCGCGGGGCATCGTTCACCAACATCGAGGATGACGGCACCGTCGCCCCCACCGCTGCCGGCGGGTCCGTCCCCTTCGCTCCCGAGATCGCTCTCCCTACGCTCTACGCCATGCGCCACACATACGGCGACGCGCTCTTCTCGACGTATGGATTCCTCGATGGCGTAAATCCGACGTTCCCCACCACGGCGAGTCCCAGTCAGGGTCACGTGGTCTCTGGAATCGGGTGGGTGGACACCGACTTCCTCGGCATCGACCAGGGACCGATCCTCGCCATGGTCGAGAACTACCGCACCGGCTTGATCTGGAAGCTCATGCGTGGCAACCCGCACATCGTCATGGGGCTCTGCCGGGCGGGATTCACCGGTGGATGGCTGGTGGGCAAGTGCTAGAGACCGCTCCGGGCTCCCGACGTTCCCACTCTGAAAGAGTGGGCTCGGCAAGGCACTGCGCTTGAAGCGCCGCGCAGTGTCGGGCCCAGGCTTGCAGCCTGGGATCGACGGGCCGGGCCTGCTCGTCCTGGCCCTCCTCACCCTCGCCTCCTGCCACCCGCAAGCCCCCACCAACGACATCGTCATCGACTTCTGGGGCTTGGGTCGCGAAGGTGAAGTGGCGCAGGAAATGATGCCGGAGTTCGAGGCCGAGCATCCGGGTGTGCACGTGCACGTGCAGCAGATTCCGTGGACCGCCGCACACGAAAAGCTGCTCACCGCGTACGTGGGTCACGTCTCGCCCGACGTCGCCCAGCTCGGCAACACGTGGGTCCCCGAGTACGTCGCGCTCGGCGCCCTCGTCCCCCTCGACTCGGCTC
>DATBBZ010000117.1:0-4580 GCA_036270745.1 Gemmatimonadales bacterium
GCTTATCGCGCCCGAGAGTTCACATCGACGGCGCGGTTTGGCACCTCGATGTCGGCTTGTCACATCCTGGGGCTGGAGAAGGTCCCAAGGGTCCGGCTGTTCGCCGGTTAAAGTGGCACATGAGCTGGGTTCAGAACGTCGCGAGACAGTTCGGTCTGTATCCGGTGCGGGCGTTGGAGTGTTGAGGGATGTCGTCCCTAGTACGAGAGGACCGGGACGAAGCGACCTCTCGTGTCCCGGCTGTTCCGCCAGGAGCAACGCCGGTTAGCGATGTCGCGCGGGGATAACCGCTGAATGCATCTAAGTGGGAAACCCTCCCCAAGATGAACACTCCCGGGTCGCAAGACCCCTAAAGGGCCGTGGGAGACTACCACGTTGATAGGCGGCAGGTGCAAGGCGCGCGAGCGCTTCAGCCGAGCCGTACTAATTGCCCGTGAGGCTTGATCTCTTCGCAGTCTTCGGTGAGATGACTCGAACACACACACATGGCCGTCGGATGTCTTCAGTCTTATGGCTGGTGACTAGCGCGACAGGGCCACACCCGTTCCCATCCCGAACACGGTCGTTAAGCCTGTCAGCGCCGATGGTACTGCGGTTGCGAGACCGTGGGAGAGTAGGCCGCCGCCAGCCAATCCTGGGAAGCGCCGAGAGCAATCTCGGCGCTTCGTTTTTTCGCTACCTTCTCTCCATGCCCAGATGCGGAGTGGTAGCCCTCGTCGGCCGCCCGAATGTCGGGAAGTCGACCCTGCTGAATGCCTTTGTCGGCCAGCACCTGGCCATCGTGTCCCCGAAGCCGCAGTCCACCCGCCTGCCCGTCGTCGGGCTCGTCACGACCGCCGACGCCCAGTTCATTTTCACGGACACGCCTGGTCTGCTCGACCCCGAATACCGGCTGCAGGAAGTGATGCGCGCCGCCGCCCTCGCCACCCTGGGAGACGCCGACGTCATCGCGTATCTCCATCCCCTCGGAGACGGAGACGCACCGCCACTCGCGGCGGTCGCCGGGCTCGACCGCGCTCCGCGCGCACCGGTGGTCACGGTGTACACCAAGCGGGACCTGCGACCCACCGTGGAGCCGCCCACCGGCGGTATCGCGATTTCTGCCACCACCGGCGTCGGGGTCGAGGCGCTCCGAGAGGCCCTCGGCGCCCACTTGCCCGAGAGTCCTTTCCTTTATCCTGACGACGATCTGGCCACGCAGCCCCTGCGCTTCTTCGCAGCCGAGTACGTGCGGGAGGCCGCTTTTGGCGAGTTGCGGGAGGAGTTGCCGTACAGCCTGGCCTGTGCCGTCGACGAATTCCGGGAGGCCGAAACGCCGGTATATATTCGGGCGACGGTGTATGTCGAGCGTGACAGCCAGAAGGGCATGGTGATCGGGGCGGAGGGCAAGGTGATCAAGGCCATCGGGCTGAAGGCCCGGGAGCGGATCGAGGCGCTCACCGGCCAGCCGGTTTTTCTGGATCTTCACGTGAAGGTGATGCCGCGCTGGCGCGCGGATGCATCTTCCCTCAAGCGGCTGGGGTATTCCATCGGATGAGCCTCTCGCCCGACCTGCTCGCGATCCTCGTCTGTCCCAAGTGCAAGGGCCCGCTCGAGCACCGGACCGCGCCCGCGGAAACCCTGGTGTGTCCCGCGTGTCGGCTGTCGTATCCCGTCGAAGACGACATTCCGGTCATGCTGGTGGATGAAGCGAAACCCTTCTAGAGAGGCCGTCGCCCTCGCCGCGGGACTCGCGCTGGCCGGTTCGGCGCTCGCCGCGCAGTCCCAGTCGTCGGCGGAGCTGACCAACGCCGGCGCCGTCTTCCTGCTGCTCCCCGTCGGGGCCCAGGCGGTGGGGATGGGGCAGGCCGGTGCGACGTTGCAGGGACGCGGCGATGCCGTGTTCTGGAATCCCGCGGGACTCGCGAACATCACCTCGAGCGAGTTCACCCTCAACAGCGCCACCTTCGTCGCCGGACCGCTGACGGCCATCACCATGTTCGTGCCCCGGCGAGGCATCGGCACCTTCGGCATCGGCGTCCTCCTCCTCGATTACGGAACGCAGGACGCGGGCCCCGACAGCCTGAGCACCATCGCGACGATTTCCCCCCGCAACCTCGAGTATATGGCGTCGTTCGCGACGTCGGTGGCCGGCACCGTCACGGTGGGGATGACCTACAAGCTGGTGCAGTTCGACATCAACTGTCAGGGCAACTGCACGGGACTCCCCAGCGGCAGCGATGCGCTGACGCACGCGTTTGATATCGGCACCCAATTCTCGGTGGGGTCGGGAGGAGCGTTGCGCTTCGGCGCGGCGGTGAAAGACATCGGCTTCCGCCTGCAGGTCAACAACGCCGCGCAGGCCGACCCGCTTCCCGCACGCCTCAACTTCGGGGCGCTCTACCGGATCGACCTCCAAGCGCCGGAGACGGGCGAGGGCACGACGCTCTCGGTGCCGGACTCCGGCCGGTTCGATCTCGGGCAGGCGCTGAACCACGTGGATGTCCGGATCGCCGCCGACGTGGACCGCCCCTGGGACAACTCGGCGCCGCCCGAGATGCGGATCGGCATCGACTTGGGCTACCACGACACGATCCGGATCCGCTCCGGATACGCGTTCGCCCGCCAGGGCCTGTCGGGGCCGAGCGTGGGTATGGGCGTCCACACCGGCGCCTTGAGCCTCGACTTCGCGCGGACCTTCATGCAGGCCACCGACCTGCTGGGCACGAATCCGACCTTCATTTCGTTCAGCCTGACCTTCTGATGCGCCGTCACCACCGGATCGCGCTTGGCGTGGCGGTCGCGGTCGGGCTCGGAACCCCGGTCGCGGCACAGGTGGATTCGGCGGCGCTCCGCGAGAAGTCGTGGGTGCGGCCCCTCGCGTCGCTCTTCGTGCCCGGGATGGGGCAGGCACTTTCCGGGCAGGATCGGGCGGCGGTGTACGGCGCCGTGGAGCTGTACGCGCTCTCGCGCTACATCCAACTCCAGCACGACGCCAACGTGAACGCCGACCTCTACCATCAGCTCGCGTTCGCCGTGGCCCAACAGGGGTTCGCGTCAGCTCGCCGGGACACGATCTTCGAGTACTACGAGCAGATGGAGAAGTTCACGTCATCGGGCCGGTTCAGCATCGGATCGGGGGCCGCGATCGTTCCGGAAACGGACCCGACGACGTACAACGGTTCGGTCTGGCTCCTCGCCCGCCGTACCTACTGGGCCGACCCCAACCTCCCGCCGCCGTTGAACAGCCAACCGTACCTGGCCGCGGACTCGTTTTATGTGCGACATGCCATCGGCCCCCATTACTACTGGTCCTGGAAGAACTCCAGCCTGCAACAGCAATCCTTCCGCGACCTCATCAAGACCAGCGATGACGGCTACCGGAACGCCCAGGGCCAGCTCGGGATCCTGCTCGCCAATCACATTGTGAGCGCGCTCGACGCCCTGATCTCCAACCGCCTCACGTCCGCTACCCACCGGACCACCAGTCTCCAGACCTTCTTAACACCAGCTTTCTCCCTCGTATCGGTCCGCGTGGCGTTCTGACCCGTTTCGTTTGACACCGCCCCCGAGGGGGTCTAAGTTTCGACGCGCTCGACTTTTACGCGAGGACTCCGGTGCGGACGCGCCAGACGATTCTCTTCTTTTCACCAACTGGCCGCCCCGTTCCAGACACCCTTCTCCCCTGGATCACGGGGCGAAAGGCGGGCCTGGTCCCGGTATCGGACGCCGCCGTGGTCCAGCAGATGGTGCTGCGCTCGCTGCCCCTCCTGGTGCTGGTGGATGCGGACTCGGACGGGGCCGCCTCCCTCGAGTTGTGTTCCCGGCTCAAGGGGGACCCGTATACCGCCATCGTCCCCCTGGCGGCAGTCGCCGGGCGGCACGTGACCGACCGGGTGCGCGAGTGGTTTGCGGCCGGGGCTGACGAGGTGCTGACCCCGCTGCTGGAGCCGGTGGAGCAGGCGGTTCGCTTGGATGGCCTCCTGGCCCGCACCGAGCGGGACGTCGCGGTGAATCCCTCGACGCGCCTGCCGGGAACGACGGAAATCGAGCGCGAGATCCGCCGGCGCATGGAAGCGGGGGAGTGGTTCGCGGTCTGCTACGCCGATCTGGATCACTTCAAGGAATACAACGACCGGTACAGCTATTATGACGGCGACCGTGTCATCTATTTGCTGTCGCGGATCTTGCATGACGTGGTGAAGGGGATGGCGGGGCCGCGGGGCTTCGTCGGTCACATCGGCGGCGACGACTTCATCTTCATGATCCCCGTGGACGCGATCACCGAGGTCTGCGGCGAGATCCTCACGGTGTTCGACACGCTGATCCCCTATCAGTACAACGAGCAGGACCGTCGCGCCGGGTATTACTTTGGGAAGGACCGCCGGGGCCAGTTGCATCGCGTGCCACTGATGACGCTGTCCATCGGCATCGTCACCAACCAGCACCGCCGGTTCGCGCACCCCGCGCAAGTCAGCGAGCTGGCGACGGAAATGAAGAGCTACGCCAAGACCCAGGCCGGATCGGTATTCGTCGTGGACCGCCGCCGCGATCACGAGTCCGGCGACACGCCTGAATAAAGAAGCGAACCAGGAGCCCAG
>DATBBZ010000118.1:0-13731 GCA_036270745.1 Gemmatimonadales bacterium
CCACCCCCTCCACCGCCGCCGCCGACTCCTGAGCCTGCGGCGCCCGTTCCCAAAGCCGATCTCGGCGTCGAGGGGATTCTGCAGGGGAGTCTCGAGGAGATGCCCGAGCTGCCTCGCCGCTCGGAGGCGTTGTCGCGGGCCGTCGAGGCGCCACCGGGGGCTCTCGATCCCCGGGAGCCCGGACGGGCGACCCCCGATCCCCAGAACGCCCCGGTGCAGCACGGGCCGCCCTCAGGGCCCCGCCGCGGTGTGGCCTCGGGGGTGGACGAGCTGCTGACCCGACTCGAGCAGGGTGCCAATCTCCCGTCGGCCGGTGACACGCTGGTCCTCCTGGGAGAAAAAATGGAAGCGGCGGTCAAGGCGAAGCGGCAGGAAGAGGCGCTCCGGATCGTCGCCGGGGTGGTGCGTGCGGAGCGGACGTTGACGGACGCGGGGCCACGCCGGCAGTACGGCATCGCGCTCAAGCGGATGTACACCAAGGCGTTGTTCACCATCCTGGTGGAGCTGCTCGATGCGCCGCGCTATGAGGCCGACGCGGAGCTGGCGCTCCAGCGGGGCGGGGGAGACGCGGTGGAGATCCTGCTCGAACGGCTGGCCGAGTCTCCGACCGTGGCCGAGCGGCGGCGCGCGTTCGACGTGCTGGCGAAGATGAAGGAAGCGGGGAGTCAGCTCATCAACATGATGGGCCATCCCCAGTGGTTCGTAGTCCGGAACGTCGCGGAGCTGATCGGTGAGATGGGACTCGACGAAGCGGTCCCCGCGCTTACCAAGAAGATCGATCACGACGACGTGCGGGTTCGGAAGGCGGTGGCTCTGGCGCTGGCGAAGATCGGCACCCGGTCGGTGGTGGAGCCCCTGCGCCGCGCGCTGCGGGACCCGTTACCGGAAGTCCGGACCCAGGCGGCATTAGGTGTGGGCGGGCGCCGGGCCAACGCGCTCGCGATGCCTCTGGTCGTCGCCCTGGATGAGGAGAAGGATCTCGAAGTCTCGCGCGAGCTGATTCTGGCGCTGGGGAGGATCGGGAGTCCGGACGCGGTGCAGGCCCTGATCAAGCTGGCGCAGACGTCGGGCGGCTTCTTCAACAAAAGGCCGCTGGGGCTCCGGCTTGCGGCCATCGAAGCGCTGCGGCTGGCGGCGACCCCCGCGGCCCTTGGGGTGCTGCAGGGATTGCTGAACGACTCCGACAAACAGATCAAGGCGGCCGCACAGGCGGCCGCTCAGGAAATCAAAGCCCGACCCTAGAGGACAAAGCTGGTGTTCTTGGTCAGCTTCCGCGCGAACGCGGCGAGCAGCTGCGCCGCCCGTTCCAGATCCGCCACCGCCACCATTTCGTTGGGACTGTGCATGTAGCGGTTGGGCACCGAGACCAGCCCGGTCGCCACACCCCGGTGCGCATTGTAGATGGCGTCGGCGTCGGTGCCGGTGTCGTGCGGCGCCGCCTGCAACGTGAACGGGATCTTGTTCCCCTCGGCGCACTCGACCAGCAGGTCGAATACCTTCGGATTTGTCGCCGAGCCCCGGGACAACACCACGCCGCCGCCGAGCTTGTGATCGCCGGCGGTCTTCTTTTCCGCGCCGGGGTAATCGGTGGCGTGGGTCACGTCGACCACCAGGGCCACCTGCGGGTCGAGCGCCACCGCACTGGTCCGCGCCCCGCCACCGCTCCAGGCAATTTCTTCCTGCGTGGTCGCCACCGCGAACACCCCCGCGTGCTTGGGACGGTCCTGCGCGACGAGGCGGAGCGCCTCGGCCACCACGTAGGCGCCGATGCGGTTATCGATGCTGCGGGATACGATGCGCCCGTTGGGGAATTCCTTCACGTCGGTCGCCAGCACACCTGAATCGCCTACCCGCACGCGCGCCGAGGCTTCCTCCCGTCCGGTCGCGCCGATGTCGATCCACAGGTCCATGATCTTCGAGACCTTGTCACGCTCCTCCGGCTTCATCAGATGGATCGCCTTCTTCCCGATTACGCCGAGGACGGGACCGTTCTTGCTCAGGAGCGTGATGCGCTGCCCGACCAGGACCTGAGGATCCCACCCGCCGATCCCGGCGAAGTACAGGAAGCCGTCGTCGTCGATGTGGGTCACCTGCACCCCGATTTCGTCGATGTGGCCCGCGAACATGAGCCGGGGCTGTCCCTTGGGATTGATCGCGGCGATGGTGTTCCCGCGCACATCGCTTTCGACCTGGTCGGCGAACGCCTTCACCTCGTCCCGCCAGACCCTCGCCGGAGCGGATTCGAATCCGGACGGGCCCGGTGTGTCGAGGAGGCGCTTCAGGAATCCGACGGAGGATTGCGTCATTAGGGCGTTGTCCTGTTCGAAAGTGAAACCCGGAGCCGGGCGCGGACGCTGTCGGCGGCGGTGCTGTCGGCGAAGGTCACCTGGTAGCCGGCCCGGACCGGGATGGCCCGGACCTTCATCCGGTGGTTCGGCGCGACCGTGATCCTCAGAATGGCTCCCAGCCGGGTCCACGGCTGGTCCTGAGAGAACACGAAGTTACCGAGAGATTGGACGATTGGCGTCCCGTGTCTAAACACCACTGGCTGAAGCACATGGGGATGGTGCGCCAGCACCAGGTCGGCGCCGGCGTCGGCCAGACCTTCCAGAAAGTGCTGGTAGGAGGGCTTGGGCTCGGGCTGGTACTCGGTCCCCCCGTGCACGCTCACGATCACCAGGTCGACCATCCCGCTTTCCTTGAGAGCCTTGATCGCGGGGTACAGCCAGTTGGGATCTCCCCAGGCCACGAACTGGGAGCCGGGATGCCCGTAGAAATTGTCGGGTGCGGGGTTCCAGGCTCGCGTCACCGCGAAGAATCCGATGCGCCATCCCCGCCGCTCGAGAATCACCGGCTGCTGCGCCATCTGGCGCCCATACCCCGATCCCACGAAGCGAACGCCCCGTTCGGACAGGCGATTCATGGTTTGCAACACGCCGCCCTCGCCCCCATCCCACGCGTGATTGTTGGCGGTGGACACGATGGTGAAGCCGGCGCGGGCGAGTGACGTCGCGGCCAGGAGGGGGGCTGTGAACTTGATGCCCTTCGACTCCACCACGTGGGAGTCGGGTGCGATGGGACTCTCGAGGTTTCCGAAGAGCAGGTCGGCTGTGGCGAGGGTATCCAGGACTTCGCGGAAGGGGTACAGGGTGTCCCCCTTCTCGAGGTAATTCTTCGCCAGTTTGCGGCCGAGGTTGATGTCCCCCACGGCGAGGATATGGAGCGTGTCTCGCGGTGCCGGGTGTGGCGGGGTCTGAAGTGACAAACTGGCGACGAGCGCCAGGATGCAATGCATTCCGTCAGCCGCCCATCTGTTGCGCGATCCACTCCGCGGCGTCCACCAGTCTGGGGCCCGGCCGCGAAGTGTACGCGTTACCATCGAGGTACATGGTTCGCCCGGCGAGGAGTGCGTGTCCGTCCGGGTCATCCACCTGCGCCACTTCCTGCCGGGCGCGCGGCACATCGAAGCCGCACAAACTGACGAGAATCATGTCGGGCGCAAGGGCGCGCAGATCCTTCCAAGAACGGGCGCGGGAATGCGCGCCGGGGGTGGAGCCGACGTCCGTCCCTCCCGCAGCCGCGATGAGCTCCGGCACCCAGTGTCCCGCCACGTAGGGAGGATCGGTCCACTCAACCACCACAAGGCGTGGGGGGGTGGGGACGTGGGGATGTGGGATGCTCCGCAGGCGATAGCGGAGTCCCGCGACCAACTCATCGGCTTCACTCTTCAAGGCCAGCGCTTCCCCGACACGCACGATGTCGGCAAGCACCTCGTTCAGCGTATGTGCATGCAGGGTGACCACGTCGGGTCGGTGCGAGAGGTGCGGGAGTGCCTGGGCGACCAGGTTCTCTCCGACCGCGCAAACATCGCAGAGTGACTGGCCGAGGATGAGGTCCGGGTTCAGGCGACGGAGGAGATCGATATCGATCGTCACCAGCGGCTCGCCGGATTTCGACGCGGCCACGAGGGTATCGACGGCGCCGGACGGCAGGGCGGGATCGAGCGCGCTCCGCGTGACGCGGGGCAGCGTGGTCACTTCGGCCGGATAGTCGCACTCATGGGACACGCCGACGAGCCACGGTCCCGCGCCCAGGGCCGCGACGATTTCCGTGGCGGCGGGCAGGAGGGAGACGACCCGGAGCGGCGGCGGGGGCGGGGGCGGCACGGCCATGGGCGCAATATAGATCGCTTGCTTGACAGTCCCGGCGGCGGGCGGGACATTCGCGCAACCTCAACATGGTCGGAACCGATGGCCGCTCCAGACTCGTCCACGCCGAGCCAGGGAGACGCACCGTACATCCCGGCCTCGGTCACGCTGCCCGAGCTCACGGTCAAGGCGCTGATCCTGGGGGTGGTGCTCTCGCTCCTCCTCGCGGGCGCCAACGCCTACCTCGGTCTCTTCGCCGGCATCACGGTGTCCGCTTCGATCCCGGCGGCCGTCATCTCGATGGCGGTGCTCCGAATGTTCCGGGAGCACAACATCCTGGAGAACAACGTCGTCCAGACGGCGGCGGCGTCGGGTGAGGGCCTCGCGGCCGGGGCGATCTTCACGCTCCCGGCGTTGCTCATCCTCGGAACCTGGACCCACTTCGACTATTGGACCACAACCGTGATCGCGGGGATCGGCGGTGCCCTCGGCGTACTCTTCACCATTCCACTCCGTCGGGCCCTGATCATCGAGGACCCGCTCCGGTTTCCGGAGGGGGTGGCGACCGCTGAGGTCCTCAAGGTGGGCGAGAAGGGTGGCGCCGGGGTCGGCACCATCGTTTCGGCGGCGGCGGCGGGAGCGCTGTACAAGCTCGGAGCGACAGGGTTCAAGCTCTGGGGCGAGGCCATCACCACCGCCCGATACGCCGGAAGCTCGGTGGCCGCGTTCGCGATGAACCTGTCGCCCGCGCTCATCGGCGTCGGGTTCATCGTCGGGTTGAACGTGGCGGCGCTGATCTTCATCGGCGGGGTGATGAACTGGTACGTCGCCATCCCGTGGGTGGCGGCCCACACGCCGCACCCCGACGGCGTCGCGGCGGTGGACTTCGCCGCCGGCATCTGGAAGACCCAGACCCGCTACATCGGCGTCGGCGCCATGATCGTCGGCGGCGTCTGGGCGCTGATCAAAGTCCGCAAGAGTGTGGTCTCGGGCGTGCGGTCGGGGATGGCGGCCTACCGTCAGACGCGGGCCGGCGGGCCCGGCATTCTCCGGACCGACCGGGACACGCCGATGCATTGGGTGGGAATGGCCTTGGTTGTCCTCGCCATCCCCCTGTTCTTCATCTATAGCCAGTTCACGGGAATCTGGTGGGTGGGCGCCGCGATGGCGGTCATCATGCTCGTCGCCGGTTTCCTGTTCTCTACCGTCGGCGCCTACATGGCCGGCCTGGTCGGGTCGTCCAACACGCCGATTTCCGGCGTCACCATCGCGACCGTGCTCACGTCCGCGCTCCTGCTCCTCGCGTTCCTGGGTGCGGGCAGCGTCAAAGGTCCCGCGGCCGCGGTGTTCATCGGAGCGGTCGTGGCGTGCGCGGCGTCCATCGGCGGTGAGAACCTCCAGGACCTGAAGGCGGGGCGGATCGTGGGTGCCACGCCGTACAAACAACAGATCATGCAGATCCTCGGCGCGGTGTCGGCCGCCTTCGTGCTCTCCCCGGTACTGAACCTCATCAATCAAGCGTACGGCATCGGTGTGCCGACCCCGGGTCACCCCCATCCGCTCGCGGCACCCCAGGCCACGCTCATGGCCGCAGTGGCGGGCGGCGTATTCCACGGCGGACTGCCCTGGACGTTCATCGTGATCGGCATGGGGGTCGCCGTCGTGGTCATCAGCTTCGACCTGTGGCTACAGGCGCGGAAAGCGGAGTTCCGGACGCCGGTGCTGGCGGTGGCGATCGGGATCTACCTCCCACTCCAGCTGTCGGTCGCGATCTTCCTGGGCGGCGTGATCGCCATGCTCGCGAAGCGGTTCTTCAAGCGGATCGGCGCGTCGGCTGACGACCAGGCGACGGGTGAGCGGAACGGCCTGCTCTTTGCCGCCGGGTTGATCACGGGCGAAGCCATGGTCGGCATCCTGCTGGCGATCCCGATCGTCTTGACCTCCAACGCCAACGTGCTGGCGTACTGGGGCGAGCACGACGGCGTACTCCCCGGTATCATCCTGCTTGCCGCGGTGGTGTACTGGCTCTATCGCATGGCCACGCGGATGGAGCGCGCCAAGGCGTAAGCTGCCCGGAGGTTCATGAGCGACGCCCCCGACCGGCTGTTTCTGGATTTCCAGGGAGCCCTCGCGGGGCGGTACTCGCTCGAGCGGGCGCATGGGCGTCGTGTACCTCGCGCGCGAGGTCTCCCTCGACCGTCCCGTCGCCATCAAAGTCCTCCCCCCGGCGCGTGCGGGCGGAAGTGGATCGGCTGCTGGAGGCCCGGAAAGAGCTGGAGGAAGGACTTTAGTCCTTGAGTTTTTTCAGCCGCTTCGCGGCCTCCTGCAGCATGTCGTCGGTTTTACAGAACGCGAAGCGGACTTCCTTCCGTCCCATTTCCGGTTTGCTGTAGAAGCTCGACCCCGGCACCGGCGCCACGCCATGCTCGGCGGTGAGCTGCTTCGCGAACTCGTCGTCCGGAAGCGCGGAAAGCCCCGAGAAATCTGCGAGCACATAATACGCCCCCTCGGGGGGCGTGCACTTGAACCCGGCCTCCACGAGTGCGCCGCAGAGCAGGTCCCGGCGGGCGCGATACTCGCGCGCGAGCCGCTCGTAGTAGTCACGTCCCAGGGTTTCGATCGCGACCGCCACGCCCTCCTGCAGCGGCGCGGGCGCCCCCACGGTGAGGAAGTCGTGCACCTTCCTGATCGCGTCCGTCGCTTCCCGCGGCGCCACGATGGTCCCGATCCGCCATCCCGTGATGGAGTAGGTCTTGGAGGCACCACTCACCGTGACGGTGCGGTCCTTCATCCCGTCGAGCGTGGCGATAGGGATGTGCGTGCCTTCGTAGTAGATGTGCTCGTAGATCTCGTCAGTTACCGCCCAGGCGTCGTGTTTCCGGCAGAGCTCCGCAATGGCCTCGAGCTCGATCCGGGAGAGCACCCGGCCGGTGGGATTATTCGGCGTGCACACCACGACGGCGCGCGTGCGGGGCGTGAACGCCGCCTTCAGACGGTCGAGATCGAGAGGCTGACCGGCGAGCAGCGGGACGTAGACCGGTACCGCGCCGCAGAGAATGGCGTCGGGCCCATAGTTCTCGTAGAACGGCTCGAAGACGATTACCTCATCGCCGGGATTGATCAGCGCGAGGAGGGCCGAGGCCATGGCCTCGGTGGCGCCGCAGGTGACGGTGATGTCGGTTTCGGGATCGACATCGAGCCGGTACCAGTCGGCGTATTTGGCCGCGAGCGCATTGCGCAGCCGCTTCGCGCCCCAGGTAATGGCGTATTGATTGATGTCGTCCCGGATGGCTTTGGCCGCCGCTTCCTTCAGGACGTCGGGTGCCGGGAAGTTCGGAAACCCTTGTGCGAGGTTGATGGCCCCGTGCTCATTCGCGAGCCGGGTCATGCCTCGGATCACGGATTCGGTGAAGGAGTGGGTGCGGCGGGCCGTACGGACGGGGCGCACTACTTCAACAGCATCTTGGCGATGGTGTTCAGCTGCATGTTGCTCGTGCCCTCGTAGATCGCCCCGATCTTCGCGTCCCGGTAGAACTTCTCCACCGGGTACTCCTTGGTGTAGCCGTAGCCGCCGAACAGCTCCAGGGACAGCGACGTCACGCGCTCCGCCACCTGCGACGCATAGAGCTTGGCCATCGCGGCTTCCATTGTGTACGGCTCGCCGGCGTCTTCCAGGCGGGCGGCATTGTAGACCATGAGCCGGGCTGCTTCGAGCTCGGTGGCCGCCTGAGCGATCTGGAATTGCACCGCCTGGAACTCCGCGACCGGCTTGTTGAACTGCTTCCGTTCTTTCACGTAGGCAATCGCGGCTTCCAGTGCCCCCCGGGCGACGCCGATCATCTGCGCGCCGATGCCGATGCGCCCGGTGTTGAGGGTTTCGATGGCGACCTTGTAGCCGTGACCCACTTCGCCGACCACGTTCGCCGCGGGGACTTCACACTGGTCGAGGATCAGCTCGCACGTGGATGAGGCCCGGATGCCGAGCTTGTCCTCCTTCTTGCCCACGCTGAACCCTTTGAAGGCGCGCTCGACCGCGAACGCCGTGATGCCCTTGTAACCCTTCGAAAAGTCGGTATTCGCGAAGATGACGTAGAATCCGGCCTCGGCCCCGTTCGTGATCCACAGCTTCCGTCCGTCGAGCACCCACGTCTCCCCGCGCTTCGTGGCCTTGGTCTCGAGCCCGAAGGCGTCGGAGCCGGAAGCGGGCTCGGAGAGCGCGTAGGCGCCGACCACGTCGCGGGAGAGTTTCGGGAAGTAACGCTGCTGGAGGTCGGGAGATGCCCACTTGAGGAGGAGGGCGTTGACCAGAGTGTTCTGCACGTCCACGAAAATGGCGCTCGAGGCGTCTACCCGGGACAGCTCTTCCACCGCCAGGACCGTGAGGAAGAGGGAACCGCCGGCTCCCCCCAGGCTCTCCGGGACCTCGATACCCATCAAGCCAAGCTCGAAGAATTTCGGGATCAGGCCGGGGTCCAGCTGGGCGGCGCGCTCCATGGCGCCCACCCGGGGCCGGATCTCCTGCTCGGCGAAGTCCCGCACGGCGTCCCGGAACATCTGCTCTTCTTCCGAGAGGCGGGTCAGGGGGAGTGCTTCGGTCGTCGTGGTCATGGGACCGGGGAATGTAGCCGCGGGGGAGGACCCCCTCAACCAACCTTTGGGCTTCTTTCAGTATCCAATGCGGGAAGCACCCGTCCCTCACGAAACGCCCGTCTGAGGCGGACCGTAGGGCCCTCGCACCCCAACAGGAGTCCACAACCCATGCGCGTTTCCTCCGCGCCCCTCGTCGCCGGAATCCTCATGCTGGCCAGCGCGTCCGCCGTGACGGCTCAGAACGGCACCTATCCGATCAAGGGTGATGACCTCGCGATCTACAACCTCGCCGGTCTGCTCCGCGTGGAACCGGCGACGGGGAGTGACGTCGTGGTGGTGGTCCAGACCGGCGGTGCGGACGCCGGACGGCTGAAGGTCGCCACCGGCGTGGTCCGCGAGCATGACGGACTGCGCGTGATCTACCCGGAGGACGTCATCGTTTATCCGGTGCTGGGCCGCCATTCGAACACCACGATGGACGTGAACGACGATGGCACCTTCGGGATCGAGGGCGACGAGCGCGCAGGGCACCGGGTCCGCATCCGGGGGGACGGGTCGGGGCTCGAGGCCTGGGCCGATCTGACCGTCAGGATCCCCGCCGGCAAGACCGTCCATCTGCGCGTCGGTGTCGGGAATGCGACGGTCACCAACGTCGACGGCGTAATCAAGGTCTCGGTCGGATCGTCGGACGTGAGCGCGACGGGCGTGAAGGGAACCCTGGTGCTGTCGACCGGCTCCGGAGACATCCACGTCACGGACGCGACGGCAGAGCTGAAGCTCGAGACGGGATCCGGTGACGTCACGCTGAGCCGGATCACCAACAGCGGCCTAAAAGTCGAGACCGGATCGGGAGACGTCACCGGTGATCACGTGACCACCGGAAAGCTGGTGCTGAGCTCGGGGTCCGGCACCATCACGGTCGGCGCGGTCAAGGCCGCGATGATTTCGCTCGAGACGGGGAGCGGGGACGTCGATATCGGTCTGGTGGACGGCATCGAGACGCTCGAGGGCAGCACCGGGTCGGGCACCATCACCCTCTCGGTCCCGTCGACCCTCGGCGCGGACGTGGAGCTCGACACGGGCTCCGGAGAGATCGATCTGGGTGGAGTCGAGGTGAAGGTCCGGAAGCTCCGGAACGATCACCTCTCCGGGACGATTGGGAGCGGCGGAGGGACGATCAAGCTGGAAGCAGGTTCGGGAGATATCAACTTGCGCAAGATCTGATGGGCCGTGAACATGGTTGAATGACCGACGACTCCATCAGGGCTGACGTTTGGCTTTGGGCGGCTCGATTCTTCAAGACGAGGGCCGACGCCGCCGAGGCGATCGGGGGCGGCAAGGTGTTGATAGGGGATGCGAGAATCAAGCGCGCGAAGCCCCTTCGCATCGGCGATCGGCTCCGCATCCGTAAGGGTCCGTACGACTTCTACGTGACCGTGCGAGCCCTCTCGGCGCGCCGGCTGGGCGCCGAGGCGGCCGCGGCGCTCTATGAAGAGGATGTCGCGGGGAAGAAGGCACGGGCCCAACTCGCGGAGCAACTGCGGATCGCCCCGTCGCTCACCTACGAGGGGAAGGGCCGGCCCACCAAGCGGGAACGACGGGAGCTGGACCGGCTCAAGGGCGAATCAGAGCCTTGATGAGCTGAATCTGTCCGGCGTGGTAGAGGTCGTGGGACGCGATGCCGTAGATCGTGGCCTCGTTGGTCCATCGGGACTTCCAGGCGCGGAGCTTGAGCCGGTTCACCGGAAACGTTCGGATCGCCTCCCGCAGCAGCCGATGCTCATGCTTCAGCAGCGCCACATCACGTTTCCAGAGGCTCGCGCTGGGGCGTCGGGGCAGGGCGGGAAAGTTGGCCGGCGCCCGGGGAAACTCGATCCCAGAGTCGCGGGTGAGCCTCCGCCTGACGACAAACTTCCAGTAGGCGGTATGCAGGGCGACCTCCCAGATGGAGTGGCGGCCGGGAGCTGGGCGCTTCCGGGCCTCCCGCCAGGTCACCCCGCGGAGCGTTCCGGCCAGGGGAGTGCCGTGCCAGGCGGCATGGTCGAAGGCCTGGTCGTAGACCGCCAGCAGCAAGGAGATGCGGGAGTTTCGAGGCATACGCCTTCTTGTTTAGTCTCCCGGATGCGGCACCGGTGCCCCGAGCGGGGCCGGCGCCTTGCCAAGCCAGTGCTGGAATTCGTCGAGATACGTGTAGATGACGGGCGTGATGTAGAGCGTGATCAGCTGCGAGAAGGCGAGTCCACCCACCACCGCAAGCCCGAGCGGGCGGCGGGACTCGGAGCCGGCGCCGAAGCCGATCGCGATCGGCAGGGTGCCCATCAGGGCCGCCATGGTGGTCATCATGATCGGCCGGAAGCGCACCAGGCATGCCTCGACGATCGCCGCTTCCGCATTCTTCCCTTCCTTGCGCTCGGCCTCGAGCGCAAAGTCGATCATCATGATCGCATTCTTCTTCACGAGCCCGATGAGCATGATGATGCCCACGAACGAGTAGACCGAGAGGTCCGTGCGGAAGATCAGCAGGGTGAAGAGCGCTCCAAAGCCCGCAAATGGAAGCCCCGATAGAATCGTCAGAGGGTGGATGAAGCTCTCGTAGAGGATTCCCAGCACCATGTAGATGACGAGGATGGCCACGACGAGCAGGGCGAGGAGGCCCTGCTGGCTGGCCTGGAACGCTTGCGCGGTCCCGGCGAAGCTCGGGGAGATGGTGGCCGGCAGGACCTGATTGGCTTCCTTCTGGACCGCCGCCACCGCGTCGCCGATCGCGACGTTGGGGCGGAGGTTGAAGGAGATGGTCACGGCGGGTACCTGGCCCGCGTGGTTCACTGACAGCGGCCCCATGCTGGCCGTGAGCTTCGCGACGGCGCCGAGGGGAACCAGGGAGCCGGACGCTGAGCGGACGTACAGCATGTTGAGCGCCGAGAGATCCTTCTGGTACTGGGGCAGGAGCTCCATGATCACCCAGTACTCGTTGTTCGGCGTGTAGATGGTCGAGACCTGGCCCGACCCGTACGCGTCATACAGGGCGGTCTCGATCTGCTGGGCGGTGACCCCCAGGGTGGCGGCGCGGTCCCGGTCGATCTGTACCGAGACCTGCGGGTTCTTGATCTGGAGGTCCGACGTCACATCCTGGAGCAAGGGCTCTTGTTGGAGCCGCTGCGTCAACTCGGTGGCACTCGTGTACAGCTGTGTGACGTCCGAGCTCTGCAGGGTGAACTGATACAGGCTCTTCGACTGGCGGCCTCCGACGTTGATGGGCGGAGGATTCTGGAGGTAGACCGTGATCCCGGGGATGACGGCGAGCTTGGGCCCGAGCTCCCGGATCACCCCGTTGGCGTCGAGTTTGCGCTGATTCTGCGGCAGCAGGTGGATCAGGATGCGGCCCTGGTTCGAGCCTCCGGATACCGAAGACATGAAGTGCTCGACGTTCGGATCTTTGGCGATGATGGCCGCGATGGCCTGCTGATGGTCGGCCATCGACTGATACGACGTGCCCTCGGCCGTCTCCGTCGTGCCCCGGATCGACCCGCTGTCCTCGTCGGGAATGAAACCCTTCGGCACCAGCTTGAAGAGGCCGACGGTGGCGAGGAGAATCAGACCGGACACCACCATCGAGAGCCGGCGCCGGCCCATCACCCACTCGAGGGACCGCCGGTAGGCGTCGAGCACCCGCTCATAGACGCGCTCCGACGCGTTGTAGAAGTTGCCGTGCTGCTCCTCGCCATGAGCCTTGAGGAAGCGGGAGCAGAGCATGGGCGTCAGGGTCAGGGAGACGAACCCGGAGACCAGGATCGCCACGCCGATGGTCACGGCGAACTCGTGGAACAGCCGCCCGATGATGCCGCCCATGAAGAGCACCGGGATGAACACCGCCGTCAACGACAGCGTCATCGAGAGGATGGTGAAGCCAATTTCCTTCGATCCCTCGAGGGCAGCCTGCATCACCGGCGTGCCCATCTCGATGTGCCGGACGATGTTCTCCAGCATCACGATGGCGTCGTCCACCACGAATCCCACCGAGAGCGTCAGCGCCATCAAGGACAGGTTGTCGAGGCTGTAGCCCAGCAGGTACATCACCGCGAACGTGCCGATGATGGAGAAGGGCAGGGCGAGGCTGGGGATGATCGTCGCCGACATGTTCCGCAGGAACAGGAAGATCACCATCACGACCAGGACCAGCGTCAGGAGCAGGGTGAACTTGACGTCGTTCACCGAGTCGCGAATCGATATCGCCCGATCGTACAGCACGTTGACTCTTACCGACGCCGGGATCTGATCAGACAGCTGGGCTACCATCTTCTGGACCGCTTCGGAGACCTCCACGGTGTTCGTGCCCGGCTGCCGCTGAATGGCGAGGACGATGGCCCGCGTGCCGTCGAACCAGCTGAACGATTTGTTGTCCTGCATGTCGTCGAGCACCAGGCCGAGATCGCCGAGCCGGACGGGATTCCCGTTGCGGTAGGTGACGATTAGCTGGCGGAAGGCCGGCGCGTTCGAGATCTGCCCGTTGGCCTGCACCGTGTAGGCCTTGTCGTCTCCCCACAGCGTGCCGGTCGGCATGTTGACGTTGCCGGCGCCGATGGCGCTCGACACCTGGTCGATGCCGATGCTCCGGGAGGCCATCTGCCTGGGATCGAGCTGGATGCGTACCGCGTACTTGGACGACCCGAACACCTGTACTTGCGCCACGCCCTCCACCGTCGAGATGTGCTGGGACAGGAACGTCTCGGCGTACTCATCGAGGGTCGAGAGCGGCAGGGTCTTGGTCGACAACGCCATATAGAGGATGGGCGAGTCGGCCGGATTCACCTTCTGGTATGACGGCGGGATGATGCCCTGGGGAAGCTGGCGCAGGGTCTTGGAAATCATCGCCTGCACGTCCTGTGCGGCCGCGTCGATGCTGCGGTCCAGCGAGAACTGCAGGGTAATGTTGGTCGAGCCCAGGGTGGACGACGACGTCATCTGGTCGACGCCGGCGATGGTCGTGAACTGC
>DATBBZ010000119.1:0-13537 GCA_036270745.1 Gemmatimonadales bacterium
CCCCCCGACGAGGGACCAGTACCCCGCGCCGGCCAGGGCCATCACGAGCGTCGTGGTCATCACCACGAGGGACTCGATGCCGTCGATGATCGCCAGCGTGCGGAACTGGAGGTCTCGCGCCAGTAGCCCGCGCGGCAGGATCTGCAGGCCCCGGATAGGGAACGTGAGCGACAGGATCATCAGGATGCCGCTGACTCTGCCCTCGCGGAAAAACGCGGCGACGTACGGAGCGGTGAGGAGTGTGAGGGCGCAGAGCACCAGGCCGACGACGCCCGCAACGAATCCGATGGCGGCAAGTTGACGTTCCCCGAGGCCACGGACCTGGACGATGGCTCCGGTCAATCCCGCATCACAGAGCAGCTGCGCGAACCCGTAGTAAATGAGCGCCATCCCCACCAGGCCGTAGTCCGTGGGGGCCAGAAGGTGCGCGACGAAGAGGGTGATGATCCAGCTGGCGAGTTGAGTCACCCACCGGATCACGCTGGTCCAGGCGATCCCGTGGAGCAGTGACCGGTCGAGCTGTGATGAAGGCGGCATCACGGGTGCTTAGGGCAAGAGCGGGACCACCAGAGATGCATTGGCGACGCGACGCGCCTGATAAACGGCCGTTGCGGGCGCGCTCCGCCTGCTGGATACGGGCTCGGGGCCCGGGACTTGAGATGATTAGCCGCAATGACGGCCACCATGATCGACACGCAGGTGCGCTGGCACCTCCACCCGTCCTGTCCCGCCGACTGGTCCGCGCATATCGAGCTCTGCGGGGGCGGATTCTTTCACTCGCCGGCAGGGCTTGCGGCGTCTGGAGAGCAGGGAGAGCCCTTCTTCGCAGAGCTGCGCGAGGGGTCACGCGTTCTGGGGATCGCCGCCGGCATCCAGCGTCGGTGTCGCGTGCCCCCACTCCCCCGTCACGCGCATTTGCCCACTCCTCCCGTGCTCGCGCCCGGCGACCTGCCGATGTCTTTGGCCGTCGAGGCCCTGATCGATGCCGCTCGCGACGCGGAGTGGGCCGATCTGACCATCGACTCGTTTGAGGCGGACGGCGAGATCCCGACCGAAGCGGGAGCCACTCAACTCCACGCCCGGCACGAATACGACATCGTGCTTGCGGGGACGCCCAGTGATTTGCTGGGAAGACTGTCGGCGCATCACCGCCGGCGGCTCCGAGAAGGCGGCGACTGGACCCTGCACACCCTCTCGGGGGGCGACGCCCGAACCCTGGTCCTCGAAGTCACCAGCTCCGCGCAAGATCGTGCCTCGAATCGGCGCGGCGTGGCGTATGACGTCACCCTCCCGCCGATCGAGGCGTTCCGGGAAGATCCCGCCTGGGGACTCACCACGTACGCGGCCATGAAGGGAGGCCAGGCCCTGTCGGCGGCCCTCGTGGGGTGGGCGGGGAAGCGGGCCTACTATGTGTCCGGTGGGTCGACGCCCGACGGTTACGCACACAATGCCTCCGTGTGGCTCCACTTCCAGATTGCACTCGCATTCCAGTCAGCCGGATTCAGTCATTACTGCCTCGGCGGTGCACCGGCGTCGGCGGCGGACCCGGCAGACTCCAGTCATGGGCTGCACCGGTTCAAGACCGGGTTCGGAGCTCTCGTCCGCTCCTGCGCCGGCGCCCGCTGGGTGCTCGGCGTCGAACATGACGCCGGCCACCGGTTCACCCGCTGGCTGCGAGACCACTTCACGCGCGCCAAGGAGACCGCATGACCCCGGCTCACGCCGGGCCCCGGGCGCGCGCCGTGCTCGGGGAACTCTGGCATGAGCGCCTGGGAGGCTTCGCAGTCTCCGAAGACCACGCGCCCCATCTTCTCGCCGCGCTCGAGTGGCTGTGCCGGGCGCAAGACGTGACCGGCACGCCGGGCATCGCTCGCGGGTACTCTCTGGTACGACATCCGCAGTTCGGGATTCGCGGCTGGCAGGCCGCATACCCCGAGACCACCGGTTACATCATCCCCACGCTGTTTCTCGCTGCCCGCCACCTCGGGTGGTCGGGACTCGCGGTCCGCGCCATCCAGGCGGCTCACTGGGAGATCGAGGTTCAGCTCCCGAACGGGGCGGTGCAGGGTGGGGTCATCGGCGAGCCACCTACGCCGGCGATCTTCAACACGGGGCAGGTGATTCTCGGGTGGCTGGCGGCCTATCATGAAACGAAGGGCGACGAATTCGCCGCCGCCGCCCGGCGGGCCGCCGAGTATCTGGTGTCCGTGCTCGATGACGACGGGGCTTGGCGTCGCGGGAACTCGATGTTCGCCGACCGCCGCGCGACCAACTACAACGCCCGGACCGCCTGGGCCCTGGCCGAGGCAGGCGCCGTACTCGCCGAGCCCCGCTACACCGAGGCCGCGCGCCGGGCACTCCTGCAGGTGGCGAAGCAGCAGCACGAGAATGGCTGGTTTCCGGCCTGCTGCCTGACCGATCCGGCGGAGCCACTCCTGCACACGGTGGCCTACGCGATTCGCGGGCTTCTGGAGGGCGGGCGCGTTCTTGGTGAAGCCTCTCTCATCGCGGCAGCATCGGTCGCCGCTGAACGGATCGCCGAGCGGGTGGATGCGCGCGGCACGCTGCCGGGGCGCTTTACGGCCGCCTGGGGCCCCGCAGCCAAGTGGCGCTGTCTCACGGGCGAGGCCCAGATGGCGAACATCTGGATGCGCCTCGAGGCGATCACCGGAGAGCCGGGATGGTCGAAACCGGTGCCCCGGGTGCTGCAGGCACTCAAGGCGACGCAGAGTCGCGGCGCGAGCGATCCCGGGATCCGGGGCGGCATCAAGGGCTCGTCGCCGATGACCGGCTGGTATGGGCGATTCGAAGTGCTCAACTGGGCGACGAAGTTCTTCGCGGATGCGCTGATGCGGGATGAACAGCGGGAGGCGTGCGCGAGGGCTCGGTGCGGGGTGCTTGCTTAGAAGCGAGACGGTTAGACGGATAGACGGTTAGTCAGTGAAGTGGGGATTCGCATTACTCGAACTAACCGCCTAACCGTCTAACCGTCTGGAAACCTCCGGCAGCTCCAACTCAAACCAAAACTTCGTTCCCACACCCCTCGTCGACTCGCTGCGGAGCTCCGAATCCAGCTGCTTCAGCACCCGCCGGCAAATCGTGAGCCCCAATCCCGACGTCGAGAAGGGACGGTCTCCAGAGGCGGGAGACTCTCCCTCGGGCGGAAGCCCCGGACCAGAATCGGCGACCGAAAACTCGACCTGGTCTCCGGCGCGCGGGCGGACGGAAATCTCGACCCGCCCTTCATTGGTATAGCGAAGCGCGTTGGTCGCCAGGTTCAGGATCACCCGGCCCACGGCGCGGGGATGTCCCACTCGTTCGGTCCGCCCCGAGGTCCGGATGATCAGATCGAGCCCGCGCTGTTCCGCGATGGGCGACAACATGGCCTGGATGTCTCTCAGCACGGCGTCGATGGAGAACGTCATCGGTTGCCGCTCTACGAGGCCGCCCCCCCGCCGCGCCAGGGCCATCACGTCCGAAGCCGTCGTGGTGAGGGACAGGGCGGCACTGCGAATCAGCCCCACCTGCCGCTTCTGTCCCGCACTCAACGGATTCGCGTCAAACCCGCCTTCGAGCAGCTCGGTGAGCGCCAGGATGGCCGCCACCGGCGAGCGGAGGTCGTGGGCCAGCTCGACCACCAGCTCCAGGGCCCGCGTGCCCTGGAGGGCGCGGTCCGCTTCGTCTTGCTCGGCTTGGGGATCGAGGGCCGGTGCGTCGGCCAGGGCCATCATCCCGCGCCCGCGGCCACCTGTTGACTGCTGCTGCCGTTCCGGGCCGAGTCGGGCACGCGCGACGCTACCAGGGACTTGTTCGGCGTCCGGTGCAGTCCGTGCCGCTCCATCATCCGGTACAGCGTGGTGCGCTCCACTCCGGCCATCCGGGCCGCCTTGGCCAGGTTGCCGTCCGCGCGATCGATCAGCCAGCTGAGATAGTGAATCTCGAATTGCGAGATCACCCGGTTCCGGGCCGAGTGATAGGTGTCCTCGGCCAGCGCCGACAGGGTGGCCGGTGAGACGCTCGCGTGTACGGGCGTGGAATCGTTCTCGAACGGAATGTCATCGGGCCCGATGGGCGCGCCCGGCGAGACCATCACCGCCACGTGCTCCACCACGTTCTGCAGCTCGCGCACGTTTCCGCGCCAGGGATGCGAGCAGAGCGCCAGCATGCCGGATTCCGTCCACGCCGGGACCGGCGTGCCCTTCCGGCGATACCTGGCCCAATAGCTCGCCAGGAAGTGATTGGCGAGGGGCGGAATGTCTTCGGGACGCTCGCGGAGCGGTGGGACACGGACCGGCACCACCCGCAGGCGGTAGTAGAGGTCCTCACGGAGATCACCGGCCCGCGCCGCGGCATCCGGATCCTTGTTGGTGGCGCAGATGAAACGGACGTTGACCACGGCGTCCGTCCCCTCGCTGCCCACCCGCCGGAGGATGCCGTCCTGCAGCACCCGGAGCAGCTTGGCCTGGATGGGTTTCGGCATGTCGAGCAGCTCGTCCAGGAACAGCGTGCCTCCGTTGGCGGTCTCGAGCAGGCCGGCCTTGTCCCGCACCGCGCCCGTAAACGCACCCTTCACGTGGCCGAACATCTCGGACTCGAGGAGGGCCTCCGGCAGGGCGGCGCAGTTCACCGCCACGAAGGGGCGGCTGGACCGGCGGCTGTGCCGGTGGATGAATTGGGCGATCAACTCCTTGCCGACGCCGCTCTCTCCGGTGATGAAAACCGACGCGTCGGTGGGCGCCACTCGTTTGGCCAGCTCGATGACGGTCTGGAACGCGGGGGATTGGCCCAGGAGGACCACTTGATCCCGGTGCTCGAAGGGTGAGTCGAAGAGGTGCGCATGCTTCTTGGTCTCCCGGCTCACGAGCACCGTGTGCGCCGCCCGCCCGATCAACACTTGCAGCTGCGTGGCGGTGAAGGGCTTGGGCAGGTAGTCCCAGGCGCCTTCGCGCAGGGCCTCGAGGCTCGACTCCACCGAGGGATTCCCTGTCATCACGATCCCGATCAGGTCGGAGTTCGTCTCGAGCGCGGCGCGGATGAGCGCCGTGCCCGGTACCTGGGCCAGGAAGAGATCGGTGAGGAGGATGTCGAAGGAATCGCGGCGCAGCAGGTCGCGGGCTTCGTCCCCGCGGCCGGCGAGCGTGACGCCGTAGCCATCCAGACGGAGAATGGAGGCGCAGGTCTCACGCAGCGTGGGGTCGTCTTCGACCACCAGGACGCGGATCTCGGACTTCGCTTCCGGATCGAGAGCGAGGAGCTCCGACACCTTGCCCGGAGCGACGCGGGGTTCGGAAAGCGTAGGGGCTTCGGGAGCGACGATCGTTGCCATGGCTGTGCTCTTACCTCCTCGGGATGCCCCCTCTTAACGCACACTTCGGGCCAAAGGGGCGCGCCCCCCCCAAAACGTGATTTATGCCACACGGTGACTGGAACATCCGCGCGTCGCGCCTTTTCGCCGCCCTCCGAATGGCGCACCACTCTGGAGCGACGGCCGTCGTTCTGGTGCACCGAATTGCGACCAGCCGCCGCGACGTATGCGATGGCGCCGCTTCACCCTGACCGCATTTCCTCGCATTCACGGTTGCGGTATCGGTCTTGCGTTAGCTAGACGTCTAGACGTCTAGACGTCTAGTCCTTTTGGAGGAATCACGTGAACGACAATCGCGGTGGCCTCTCCGGAGGCCTGATACCGATGCCGTCCAACGCGCCCGGCGCGCCGCCCCCGTCGGTGGTGGCGATTCCGGTCGCGATCAATTGGCAGGGGGGCGGCCAGCCGGCCGGTCCCGACTGGCGACGCACCTTCGCCGCACTCTGGCGCTACCGCTGGTTGATCGGCCTGACCACGGTGGTCGGGGCCCTGGTCGGCATCGTGGCCGGCCAGATGATGCACCCCGTCTATCAGGCGCAAGCCACCATCTGGATCGACCAGGGAGATCCGCGGAATCCGGGCCCCGCCTGGGCGGGCCGGGGGGACCGGCTCCTGGGCGAGAACGCCTGGTCTGATCTCCTCACCAGCTTCGCGGTGCTCGAGAACGCCGTCCGCGCGCAGCGGCTCTACTTGTCATTGAAGGACCCGAGTGACGCGGCGGCATTCCAGAGTTTCGACGTCACGCCCCAATTGCGTCCGGGGACGTACCGCCTCGACGTGGATGGGAACGGGCAGTCCTACACCCTCGCCACGGCGGAGGGTGCTCCCCTCGAGCGCGGGGAGCTGGGCGGACCCGTCGGTGCGCGCGAGGGATTCTCGTGGAACCCGGTCCCGTCGGCATTTCGACCGGGGAGCAGCACCCAGTTCACCGTGAGCACGCCTCGTGAGGCCGCCGAGCGGCTGGGAACGGCGCTCGATGTGACGCAGGACGAAGCGGGCTCGTTCATCAAGGTGGGCCTGAGGGGATCGGCCCCGCGGACGCTCGCTTCCACCCTGAACGCGGTCACCCAGCGGTTCGTGGAGGTCGCGGACACCCTGAAGCGGCAGCGGCTCACCGAAGTGCGGAAGATCACCGAGGAACAGCTCGCGGTCGCGCAGGGAAACCTGAACACGGCCGAGGGTGCCCTGCAGGCTTTCCAGATCCGGACTACGACGCTGCCCGGGGGCGGCACGGGTGCCGGCCGGCGGAACGACGCGGCGGTGGGAGACGAGGCGTCGTCCGGGTTCTTCAACATGCAGGTGGACCGCGAACAGCTGGTGCAGGACAAAGCCGCGATGGCGCGGTACCTGGTCTCCGGCGCGGGCCGCCCGGATTCCATGCCCGACGCGCAGATGCTGCAAACCATTCCCTCGGCAACCAAAGCCCCGGGCGTGGCCCAGGCACTGACCGAGCTATCGACTAAACAGGCCAACCTCAGGGCCATGAGCTACAAGTACCTGGACGAGTATCCGCCCAAGAAGGCGCTCGCCCAGGAAATCGACCAGCTGGAGCGGCATACCCTCCCGGACCTGATCCGTGGGGTCATGCGCGACAACGACGCCCGCATCGCCGCCCTGGGAGGCCAGCTCGGCCAGCAGGCGTCGGCGTTGAAGCAGGTACCGCCGCGCCTCATCGAAGCCGCCCGCCTTCAGCGCGCGGTCAGCATCGCGGACGACCTCTACACGAGCCTCGAGCAGCGCTACCAGGAAGCGCACCTCACGGAGAACGCCGCGGTGGCGGATGTCCGGGTGCTCGATCTGGCGGTGGCGCCGGAGCATCCTCTCAAGAACACCGCCCCCGGTCTGCTCCTGCTTGGCCTCGTGGGTGGCTGCGGACTGGGCTTGCTCGGCGCGGTGGTCCTCGACCGGCTGGATGGCCGGATGCGCCGATTCGAGGAGGTGTCGGGGGATCTGGGGCTCACGATTCTGGGAACCGTCCCGCACTTGAACCGCGGGCGAACCCGGCACGTGAAGGGCCCTGAATCCATCGAGACCATCGAGGCTCTGCGCGGTCTGCGGGTGTCCCTGCTCGCCGCGTTCGACCGCGTGGGAGCGGTGGCCTTGACCATCACGAGTCCGGGGCCGGGGGACGGGAAGTCGTTCATCTCGGCCAATCTGGCGCTCGCCTGCGCGTCATCGGGGCTCAGGACGGTCTTGATCGACGGAGACCTGCGGCGCGGGACGCTCTTCCGCCAAGTCGCGGCGCAGAAGGGGCCCGGCCTGGCCGATTACCTGCGCGGGAAGGCGACGTATGAGCAGATCCTGCAGGCCACGTCGTTCCCCTACCTCGCGTTCATCGCCCGCGGGGCGCGCGGGAACGATTCCCCGGAACTGCTCGAGTCATCGGCGATGGAGCATCTCATCGCCGACCTCAAAGCCCGGTATGACGTGGTGATCTGTGATTCGCCACCCCTGGGCGCGGGCGTGGACGCCAGCGTGCTGGGGGGTGTGACCGGGAGCATGCTGCTCGTCGTGCGGACCGGCCGGAGTGCGCGGTCGGTCGCGCTGACCAGCCTCGAAATCATCCGCAGACTGCCCATCCGCCTCCTCGGCGCAGTCATCAACGACGTGCCGGAAGGCGCTGCCTACAAGTACTACCCATATGCGTTGGAGTACGGGGTCGAGCCGGAGCCCGAGCCGGAAGACTCGGATCGGGTGCAGTTGGTATAGGTCGAGGTGTCAGGTGTCGGGTGTCAGGTCCTCAGTAGTGGACCTCGACCCGACACCTGACACCCGGCACCTGTTCTTACGACGCCGATCGATTGAGCCAGGGATTCCCGGGGTCGGGACTGCCGGCGCGCACGGCGGACATCGCGCGCGTGAGGATGATCGGGGCTTCGGTGGGGGCGTAGGCCAGGTCATCCACCGCGTCATAGCCTCCGCTGATACGGACCGCGTGCGGTGCGAGTCCCGCGCCGTTCGCCGCGGTCTTCAGGGCCTCCGAGAGACGCCGGGCGAGCTGGAGGGCTCCCTTGTGATCCGTATCGGGCGCCACGACGACGAACTCGGTGGGGCCAATGCGTCCGATCGAATCGGAGCGTCTCCCGACCTGCTGAAGGGCCGGTGCACAGCGCGTCAGCGCGAGGCGGGCCGCCGCCTCGGTGGCTCCAGGGTCGAGCTCCACGGTCAGGGCTACGCAGGCCAGGGGGAAGTGGTGCCGGACGGCCGAGGCGGCGAGCTCGTTGATGCGGCGGGCCAGGCCCCGAAGGTTGTAGAGCCCGCTCCGGGGGTCCATCAGCCGGTCAGCCAGGAGCGCATCGGCCTCGTGTTTGACGTGGACGTAGGCCTGCACGCTGTCGTGCATCTCATCGTCGTTCATCCCGCCGTCCAGACACGCGCGGGCGCCTCCCTTGATCGCTTCCAGGCGGTCGCCGGGACTCGGCGCTCCGTCGGCGATGATCAGGATCGGAGTGGACATTTCGATCCGGGCTTCGCTCAAGAGGGACCAGGCGATGCTCCCGCCCGAGCGTCCGCGGAGACCGGACTCGATCAGGATGCAGTCGGGCTGGAGGGCCGTGGCGAGCTCCCGGGCTTGTTCCGGCTCGGACGCCCACACGACCCTTGCCCCGCGCTCGGATAGGACGCGTCCCAGTCGGCGGGCGGGGTGTCCGGTGGTTGCGGCGACCAGAATCAACGCCGTGGTGTCGAGGGAAGCAATCGAGAGGGTCGGCATACGCCCCTCCCAGTTGCAAGGTTGACGCCGCGGGCTCGGGAAAAACCTCCGCTAGAACCGTGGCACACGCCCCACACCTGCGTCGCGGCATGTGGAGCGTGGCGGCAGCGTGCCGGGCATGCAATACCACGGTCCCGGTCTTGTTGATTGGGGAGAGAGGACGCTAAGACCCTCAGGCGCTAAGGCGCTAAGTCGCTAAGTAACCAAGACGGGAGATGGGCTCATGCGGGACATACGAGGTTTCGGGATGCTGTTGGCCGTCATGTCGCTGGCGGTGCCGGTCGCCGCTCAGCAGCCGAACACGTCACGGCTGGTGCAGGTCGGAGACCGGGTGCTGTTGCGGGTCGACGGAGACGCCCAACTCTCGGACACGTTCGAGGTCGCAGCCGGTCCAATGGTCCGGCTCCCCGCCATCGGTCCCGTTCCCCTCGCGGGCGTCAGCCGCGATTCCCTCTCGGCATACTTCACCGGCGTCCTCGGCAAATACATCCGGGATCCCGTGGTCCACGCCGAGCTCCTGATCCGCGTGGGCGTGGTAGGGGAGGTGGCGCGTCCGGGGTACTACTCGGTCCCCGCCGATCTCTTGTTCTCGGACCTCTTGATGCATGCCGGCGGTCCCACGAAGGACGCGGACGTGCACAAGATGAAGCTCGAGCGCGGAGACACGCTGCGGTGGGAGGGGAAGCAGGCCCACGAGGCCGTCTCCGGACAGCGGACGCTCGAGCAGTTGGGATTTCATTCCGGGGACCAGGTGGAGATCCCCGCCATCACCAGGCACGATCCGCTTGCCACCGTCCAGATGATCAGCATTCTGGTCGCCATTCCGACCGCTATCTACGCCGCGGTGAAGATCTTCTAGCCCCCTTGCGGAGCACCAGTTTAGGGCGCAGAATGATTTGGTGCATGCACTGATTTGGTGCAGCACTCTTCTGTGCAGTTGGATGGGCTTCCGTATCTCGCTTTTACAGCAGCAGTTGCGCAGCCGAGAATCGCGAGGCTCGAGGCACTCCTCTTGCCTTGAAGCTGTGGGAATACACCCGTAGCGCGTAGCCCGGACTCCAGCACCCGAGGACGCAATGTCGACTCCGAAGGACCGTTCGCCGTCGCCCCAGCCCCCCAGTGCTGAAGAGACCGCCGGGTTACTCCGGGAGCTGGTCTCGCACCTCCGGCAGAACCGAACGCAGCTGCGCGAGGAATGGGCCCGACGGATCACCCGGGCACAACTGCTGACGGCCATGACCGAGGAGGAAATCTTCGCCGAAGCGACTTCGGTCTACGACAACTACGTGGAGGCGCTCGAGACCGGGACCTTCGAAGCCCTGCAGGCCTACGCGCGCAACCTGTCCGAGCGCATCATCCCGCGAGGGGTCGAGACCCACGAAGTGGTCGGGATCGTGCTCCTCCTCCGCGACGTGCTGGCCCGCTCGCTGTTCGCCAAGTATCACGAAGACTTCAACAAACTGAACCGGATTCTGGACGCCTACGAGCCCGCCGCGAACCGCATCGCGAACAGGGTGGCCGTCGGATTCGTCCAGGAGCGTGAACGCGTCATCCGCCAGCAACAGGAAGCGATCCGCGAGCTGTCCACGCCGGTGCTTCAGGTCCGCGAGCGGCTCCTCATTCTGCCCATCATCGGCGTCATCGATCCCCAGCGCGCGCGCCAGCTCACCGAGCAGCTGCTCCGCGCCATCCGGACCAACCGCGCGAAGGTGGTCGTGATCGACATCACCGGTGTGGCCGCGATGGACGCGAACGTCGCGAACAACCTGGTGCAGACCGTCGAGGCGGCGCGCCTGCTGGGCGCCACCGTCATCGTGACGGGTCTTTCGCCCGAAATCGCGCAGACCCTGGTGACGATCGGTGTCGACCTCTCCGAGATGGCCACCGTCGGCGACCTGCAGGGCGGCATCGAAGAGGCGGAACGCCTGATCGGGTACAAAGTGCTCCCGCTGTCGGAAACGACGGCCACGGCCTGACCTGAACCCAGGGAGCAGCGGTGGAAGTCCCCATTCTGAAGCAGGGCACATATCTGATTGCGTCGATCCAGTCGGCCCTGACCGACGCGGACCTGTCCCAGCTGCGGGAGGCGCTGGTCGCCCGCGTGGGGAAGTACCGGGCGCGCGGCGTCATCGTGGACGTAACGGCCCTTGACGTCATGGACTCGTTTGCCGTCCGGACCCTGCGCGACATCACGCATATGGCGCGGCTCCGGGGGGCGGAAACCGTCATCGTCGGCATTCAGCCGGAAGTGGCGTTCGCGATGGTGCAGCTCGGGCTCACGCTCAAGGGCGTGGCCACGGCACTCGATCTCGAAGAGGGTCTTGCGTTCCTGAATACCAAGGCCCGGGAGCGGATCGATCGTGCCTGATGCCGTCATTTGCCCGATCCAGGCAGACGTCGACGTCGTACAGACCCGGCAGCAGGGCCGCAACATCGCGGCCGAAGCCGGCTTTTCGGCTGGGGATCAGACGGTGATCGCCGCCGCGATCTCCGAAATCGCCCGCAACATCCTCATGTACGCCAAGCGGGGCGAGATCGAGCTCCGCGCCGTCGCGACGGCCGACCGCGCCGGCATCGTCGTCATCGCGCGCGACTCTGGGCCCGGGATCAAGGACCTCAACCGCGCCATGCAGGACGGGTACTCCACGTCCGGCGGGCTGGGGCTCGGGCTGCCCGGTGCCAAGCGCCTCATGGACGAGTTCGAAGTCCTGAGCAACGGCAACGGGACCACCGTCACCATGAAGAAGTGGCGTGAGGCCCGGTCCTAGCAGATGGCCGCCGGCCCACTCCTCGAATGGGGCGTCGCCGCTCGGCCACTCCCCGGAGAGCACGAGTCCGGAGACCATTTCCTCGTCAAGACATTCGAGGACGGTGCGGCCCTCGCCGTGGTTGACGGTCTGGGGCATGGTGCCGAAGCCGCCGCGGCCGCCCGACGCGCCGTCGCCACCGTCGAAGCCGCGGCGCGCGACCCGCTCCCCACACTCTTCCGGCGCTGCCACGACGCGCTCGTGGGGACGCGTGGTGTGGTGATGAGCACCGCGATCATCGAGCTGCGTCAGTCGCCACAGGTGACCTGGGCCGGCGTAGGGAACGTCGATGCCTGGTTACTGCGTCCGCATGCGGAGGGGGGGAAGGTCCGCACCAGCCTCGTGCCCCGGGGCGGCGTGCTGGGCCGGGAGGTCCCGCCCCTCACGCCGGTCACCCTGCCGCTCGATCCGGGCGATCTGCTCGTCTTCGCGACCGATGGCGTCCGCGACGGATTCATCGAGGCCGTCTCCCTGCAGGACGCTCCCCAGCGGGCCGCCGGCCGGATCCTCGCGACGCACGGGAAGGGCACCGATGACGCCCTCGTCCTGGTGGCGAAATACCTGGGACGCGCGTGAGCCGGCCGATGCCGAATCCTCCCGCCCCCAAAGCCCCTCCCGTGACGGGTGCCGCCGAGTCTCCCTCGTCCCTCCGGCTGCTCGGGGTGGGGCTCGATGGACCGCTGACCCACTCCCTCCGCCCCTGGGTCACGGAGCTCCAGGCCCAGGTTGAGTTCGTGGCCGACCTGCCCCACGCCGTCCGCCGGCTGGCCGCGGGACATTGGGATGTGGTCCTTACGGTGCTGGGCGAGCACCCCGACGAAGACCTGCACTGGTGGGCGAACGCACTTCGCGGCCGACCCGGGGCGCCACGCCTCATCGCGTTCGCGCATCGGCCGTCCATGGGCCTGGCATTGCGTGCGGAACAGCTGGGGGCCCATGACCTTCTGGCGCTGCCGGTGCGCCGGGAAGAGCTCCTGCGGGCCCTGCGTCGGGTGGGAGGGGGCACGTCGGAAATCGCCGTCCCCCTCGAGGCCACCGCTGACGAGGACGCCGGCCGGTACGCGCTGGTCGGCCAGAGCCCCGCAATGCTCGAGGTCTACAAACTCATCGCGCGCGTGGCACCGAGCACCGCGACCGTGCTGGTCCAGGGCGAATCGGGCACTGGGAAGGAAGTCGTGGCGCGGGCCATCCACGCCAACGGTCCCAAGGCCTCGGGCCCGTTCGTCGCCCTCAATTGCGCCGCGATTCCGGAGAACCTCCTGGAAAGCGAGCTCTTCGGTCACGAGAAGGGCGCGTTCTCGGGGGCGGTCACGAGAAAAATCGGCCGCTTCGAGCTCGCCAAGGGCGGCACGCTCTTCCTCGACGAGATCGCCGACATGACCCTGCCGCTGCAGGCCAAGATCCTCCGCGCCGTGCAGGAGCGGGAGATCGAGCGCGTCGGGGGCGGGGATCCCATTCCCATCGACGTTCGCCTCATCGCGGCGTCGAACCGCGAGCTGCGGGACGCGATCCAGCAGGGGCGCTTCCGCGAAGATCTCTACTACCGGCTCGCCGTCGTCATCGTGCGGCTGCCGCGGCTCTCGGACCGTGGAAACGACCTGACCCTGCTGGCGGCCTACTTCGCGCGGCAGTTCGGCGCGCAGTACGGCAAGG
>DATBBZ010000120.1:0-10074 GCA_036270745.1 Gemmatimonadales bacterium
GTCGGACTTCGGGGGTCGAGTTGTTCAAACATGGAGTTAGTGTATTAGAGTTGCGATACACTGTCGCGCAGATCGAAGGGCGTCAAGAACACCGGAAAGAGTAGGTTTCACCGCGTGTCCAAGCGGATTCTCGTTCTCAATGCCGGCTCGTCGAGCCTCCGGGTGGCTCTCTTCGAGAAAGCCTCGAAGGAGGCGGTGCTCACCGCGATGGTGGAGCGGATCGGGGCCGGGGAAGCGCTGCTGCGGATCGATCGGGCCGGAGCCGCCACCCGCACCGAACCCCTGGCCGCCAAGGACCACGCCGAGGCGCTCTCGACCCTCCTGGGCCGGCTGGAGCGTGAAGGCGTGCGGCGCCAGGATATCGTCGCCGTCGGGCACCGGGTCGTGCATGGCGGCGACAAGTTCACGGAGCCGGTCGTCATCACGCCCGCGGTGATCACCGAGATCGGCCGGGCGTCCGATCTGGCCCCCCTCCACAATCCGTACAACCTGCTCGGGATCGAAGCCGCGCGGTCCGCCTTCCCGGGGGTGCCACACGTCGCCGTGTTCGACACCGCGTTTCACTCCACGCTTCCGCCGGAGGCGTACCTCTACGCCATTCCCTACCAGCTCTACCGGCATCACCGGATTCGCCGGTACGGATTTCATGGGACAAGCCACGGATACATCCGTCATCATCTGCCGGCCGTGTTGAAGCGCAAGCTGCCGGCCCGCGTCGTCTCCCTCCACCTCGGCAACGGTGCCAGCGCCTGCGCCATCCTGAATGGCGAGTCGGTGGACACCACGATGGGGCTCACGCCCCTCGAGGGCCTGATGATGGGCACGCGGTCGGGGGACATCGATCCTGCCGTCATCGGGCACCTGGTGGGCCGCGAGGAGATGAGCGTCGGCGATGCGCTGGCGCTCCTGAACCAGCAGAGCGGTCTCAGGGGCGTGAGCGGGTTGTCGAGTGACGTACGGGACTTGTTGAAGGCCGAGGCCGACGGCGAAACGCGCGCGACGCTGGCGCTCGATCTGTACTGCTACCGCATCGGCAAGACGATCGGCGCCATGGCCGCGGCCATGGGCGGGGTCGACGCCGTCGCGTTCACGGCGGGCGTCGGCGAAAATGCCGCGACCCTCCGTGCCCGGTCCTTGAAGCGGCTTGCGCACCTGGGGATCCACGTGAATGCCGCGAAGAACCGGAAGCTCGTGGGTGGAGTCGAAGGCGTGTTCCATGCAGGGCGGGTGGCGCTCGCAGTAGTGCACACGGATGAGGCACGCGTCATTGCAGTGGCCACCGCCAGGGCCGCCGGCGAATGAACATCCTGGTATCGGGTGGATCCGGGTTCATCGGAACCGCACTGGTCTCTGGGCTACGGGCTGACGGGCACCGGGTGCGGGTCCTCACCCGCCACCGGGACGCCGCCGGTCCGGAGGCGCCGTTCTGGAATCCCGAGGCCGGTGAGCTGGACCGCGCCGCCTTTCGTCACGTCGACGCCGTGATCAACCTGTCAGGCTCTACCATCGCGACCCGGTGGAACGCCGAGAAGAAGAAGGCGATTCGAGAGAGCCGCGTCCGATGTACCAGCCTCCTGGCCGAAACCATCGCATCGCTCGAATCCCGTCCCGGTGTCTTCATCTCCACGTCGGCGACCGGCTACTACGGGGACCGGGGCGATGAGGTGATCGCAGAGTCCGCCGCGCCGGGACAGGATTTCCTGGCCGATGTCTGCGTCGCCTGGGAGGCCGCCGCGGCTCCCGCCGTCCGTGCCGGCGTGCGGGTCGTCCATCCGCGCTTGGGGTTAGTGCTCTCACCAACGGGAGGCGTACTCAAGCAGGCCCTCCCTCCCTTCCGCGCCGGAATCGGCGGCCCGCTCGGCACCGGGAAACAATGGTGGAGCTGGATCGTCCTGCATGATGTGGTCGCGGGCTTCCGGCACGCCCTGTTGGAAGAGGCCCTGCGGGGCCCCGTGAACTTCGTGGCCCCCGGCGCGGTCCCGAACGCCGAATTCGCCAAGACTCTGGGCCTGGTGCTGGGTCGCCCGTCGGCCATGCCCGTGCCGGCTTTGGCGCTGAAGCTGCTCTTCGGGGAGGCTGCCGATGGGGCAATCCTGACGGGCGTGCACGCCGTCCCGGCGGCTCTCGAGGAGACCGGATTCAAGTTCGCGCACCCGGAGTTGGAACCGGCGTTGAGACACTTGCTGACCTGAGGACACCATGACGCGCCAGAACATTTCCAGTGGGACGCCGTGGGAGCCCAAGGTCGGCTACTCGCGCGCGGTTCGCGTCGGAGACGTCATCCACGTCGCGGGCACGACGGCGACCGATGAGTCGGGGAAGATCGTCGGCGCGGGGGACCCCTATCGCCAGACGGTCCAGGTGCTGAAGAACATCGAGCGGGCTCTGATCAAGGCGGGGGGTACGCTCAAGGACGTGGTGCGGACGCGGATGTTCATCACGGACATCAAACACTGGGAGGAAGTGGGCCGGGCGCACGGCGAGTTTTTCGCGGAGGTCAGACCCGCCGCCACGATGGTGGCGGTGACGGCCCTCGTCGACCCCGACATGCTGGTCGAGATCGAAGCCGATGCCATTCTACCCTCGACGTCTAGCCGTCTAGACGTCTAGTTTGATTTCATGACAACCCCTGTCCCGTACGACGACGAACCCGAAGGCGGAACACACCCCGCCACCCGCCCGCACGTGTCGGAGCAGTCCCGGGGCGTCGCCCTGGTGCTGGCCATCTTCGGCGGATGGGTGGGATTGCACCGGTTCTATACGGGACGCTGGAAAACAGGCTTGGGCATGGCGTTCACCATGGGCGGGTTCGGGATCTGGTGGGTCTACGATCTCATCCTGATCGGGTCCGGCGAATTCCGCGACGCGAACCAGCTCCGGCTTAGCTCCTGGGAGACGACGCACGGTCAGCGAGCGCTGCCGTCGCGCGATGTGGAGGTACTGATGGAGCGTGTGGACACGCTCGAGCGGGACCTGGGCGAAATGGCGGAGCGGCTCGATTTCACCGAGCGAATGCTCTCGAAGGAACGGGATCGCCGCTCGCTTCCACCGCAATCGTAGATTCTATTTAGGCCCATGAACATCGGGGTCCCCAAGGAGACCGCCCCCGGCGAGCGACGCGTGGCCCTGGTGCCCGAGACGGTCGGGCGCCTGGGCAAGGCGGGCCACAAGGTCGTCATCGAGTCCGGAGCGGGGTTCGAGGCCGGATTCCCGGATGAGGCTTTCAAGGCTGCCGGCGGGGCGATCGGCGATCCGTGGGGCGCTGAGCTCGTCGCGGTCGTGCAGGCCCCCGATGCGCCGCACCTGGACCGGATCTCCAGGGGCGCGGCGCTGGTCGGGATGCTCAAGGCCTCGACCAGCCCCGACCTGTTGCGCCGCCTGGCCGACGCCGGCCTCACCGCCTTCAGTCTCGAGCTCCTCCCACGCATCACCCGCGCCCAGTCGATGGACGTGCTCTCGTCGCAGGCCACGGTCGCCGGATACAAGGCGGTCCTGCTCGCTGCCGAAGCCGCTCCCAAGCTCTTCCCCATGCTGGTCACCGCCGCCGGCACGCTCGCGCCCGCGAAGGTGCTGATCCTGGGCGCCGGTGTCGCCGGCCTCCAGGCCATCGCGACCGCCCGCCGCCTGGGCGCCGTGGTCTCCGCGTTCGACGTCCGCGCCGCGGTGAAGGAACAGGTCGAGAGCCTGGGCGCGAAGTTCCTGATGATGGAAAGCGCAGTCACCGCCGAGGGGGCGGGGGGCTACGCCAAGGAGCTGTCGGCGGACCAGCATCAGCGCGAGCTCGATTTCCTCGCGGCGAGCGTCAAGGACATGGATGTCGTGGTGACGACGGCCGCGATTCCCGGCAAGCGGGCACCGATCCTGGTGACCAAGACCGCTGTGGAGGGAATGCGGCCCGGTGCCATCATCGTCGACCTCGCGGCGGAAACGGGCGGGAACTGCGAGCTGACGCAGGCGGGGACGCGGAAGGACCACCACGGCGTGGGGATTCTCGGGCCGGTGAACCTGCCCAGCTCCGTGCCGCTGCACGCCAGCCAGATGTACTCGAGAAACGTCGCCACCTTCGTCGGTCACATCGCGAAGGACGGCAAGCTCCAGCTCGATTTCAACGACGAAATCACCAAAGCCACCTGCGTGACCCACGACGGAAAGGCTCGGGCTTGATGACTGACTACTGGTCGATGGCCTTCGTATTTGTGCTCGCGACCTTCATCGGGTTGGGCGTCATCCGTCGGGTCTCGCGCCTGCTCCATACGCCGCTGATGTCCCTCACCAACGCGATCTCGGCGATCGCGGTGGTGGGCTCCCTCGCGGTGACGGGTGCCGACTATCCCTGGATCATCCGGCTCCTCGGCGCGGTGGCGTTGTTCGCGTCGATGACGAACATCGTGAGCGGATTCCTGATCACCGACCGCATGCTGAAGATGTTCAAGAAGGAATGACCGACATCATCGCGCCTCTCTCGGCGATCGTCGCCACGGTCGCGTTCATCCTCGCGCTGCACTGGATGAACGATCCGAAGACCGCGCGCCGGGGCGTGTACGCCGGCGCCCTGGGGATGATCGTCGCCATCGCCGCCGCCTGGGCCCAACCCGAGATCATCCATCACGGGTGGATCGTGATCGCGATCGTCGCCGGGTTCCTCGTCGGCATACCCCTGTCCATGGTGCCGCTCACCGCGGTTCCCCAGCGGACCGCGCTGTCGCACGCCTTCGGCGGGCTCGCCGCCGGCCTGGTGGGGGTGGCCGAGTACTACCTCTGGCTGCGCGAGGGGCCGGAGCACTTCACGACATTCCGGATGACCGCGCTGGTCGCGGAGATCATCCTGGGGTTCCTCACCTTCACCGGATCCCTGATGGCGACCGGGAAGCTGCAGGAAGTGAAGTGGATTCCGCAGCGCGCCGTGACCTATCCCGGGCAGAACGTCGTGAATCTGGGCGTGCTGGCCGGCGCGATCGTGCTGGGTGGCGTGATCGTCGCGCACCCGATGGCGCCCTGGGCGCCCCTGTGGTTTCCCGGCATCGTGGTCCTAGCGCTGCTGTTCGGCGTTTTCCTGATCATCCCGATCGGCGGGGCCGACATGCCGACGGTGATCTCGATCCTCAATGCCTACGCCGGGCTCTCCGCCGTGGCGATGGGCTTCGTGCTCGACAACCGTCTGCTCGTGACGGCGGGCGCGCTCGACGGCTCTTCCGGCTTGATCCTCTCGATCATCATGTGCAAGGCGATGAACCGCTCGTTCGCCAACGTGCTGTTCGGTGCGTTCGGGGCGGCGCCCAAGATGGCGGCGGCGGGCGAGCAGAAAGAATGGAAGCAGGAGTCGGTCGAAGGCGCGGCGCAGATTCTGGAGCAGGCGCGGATGGTGGTCATCATTCCCGGCTACGGCATGGCGGTCGCGCAAGCCCAGCACAAGGCGCAGGAGCTGTACGAGCAGCTCACCAAGCGCGGTGTGATCGTCCGCTTCGCCATCCATCCCGTGGCGGGCCGGATGCCGGGACACATGAACGTGCTCCTCGCGGAAGCGAACGTGCCCTATTCGGCCCTGGTCGAGATGGACGAGATCAATCCGGAGATGCCGCAGTGCGACGTCGCGCTCGTCGTCGGCGCCAATGACGTCGTGAATCCCGCCGCCCGCACCGCCAAGGGCTCGCCCATCTACGGCATGCCGATCATCGACGCGGACAAAGCCCGGACCGTGCTCGCCATCAAGCGGAGCAAGAATCCGGGCTTTGCCGGGATCGACAACGAGCTCTACGTCAAAGACAACACCTGGATGCTCTTCGGAGATGCCAAGGCCGTCCTCGGCGATCTCGTCAGGCAGTTCTCCACCTCAGGCATGCACTAGCTACTTACTCCAGCTGTTGTTGGACCGGTCGCGATCCGGATACATCACGTCCGGATCGATGACCACGCTCACGAGCGGCGACTTCGATGCCACCCGCAGGGTGAACTTCGGCGCCAGGTTCCACATTTCGATCGGCAGGTTCACCCGCTCTTTGCTCCCATCGGCGTGCTTCAGCTCGGCCGTCACCGGCATCACCATGGCTTCGCGATTCGAGAGGTAGATGTAGGTCGAATCGCCCTTCGCCCGCACTGAGTCGATCGCCTGGTCGAGCCGGGCGGTCGTGAAGACCCACTCCCGCCAGAACCAGTCGAGATCCTGACCCGACACGTCGGACATGGTGCGGAAGAAATCCGCGGGCTGCGGATGCTTGAACTGCCACCGCCGGATATAGTCCCGGAAGGCCCGCTCGAATGTCGCCTTGCCGAGCACCTGGTCACGCAGGAGGATGAGCATGAGGGGCGGCTTCTGGTAACCGGCCCAGGCCAGGTTCTGCTGCTCCACCGGCTTGTCGATCATCGCCTTCTCGGCACCCGGCGCCATCGCGGGCTTCGCGAAGGACAACACCTCCCGCCACACCGTATCGCCGTAGGCCGTGCCCTTGAAGTATTCGGCCGCGGCGCCGTAATCGACGAATGAGTTGAAGCCCTCGTCCATCCAGGGGTAGCGGCGCTCATCGGTGCCCGTCACCATCGGGAACCACTGATGCCCGAATTCGTGCATCAGGTCCCAGAACTGGTCTTCCCGCGCCGGCAGTGCGGGCACGAATGTGATCATCGGGTATTCCATCCCCTCGACCGGACCTTCGCAGGTCGTAGCCTTGGGCCAGGGATACGGATACCACTGTTCCGAGAAGTACTTGATGGTGAACCGCGCCATGCGGTTCGCTTCCAGCCACGGCTGCGCTTCCGGACGATAGAGGGTGTTGATCAGCTTGCCGTCGTAGCCGCTCGCGTCCCAGCGGTAGTCGGGGGACGCGCACCAGGCGAAGTCCCGGACGTTGGTCGCGGTGATGTGCCAGTTCTTAGTGCCCGCCGTCGGCCGGTGGCCGTTCGCCGTCGCCTCCTCTTTGGAAACGATCGCGACCGCCTGGTCCGAGCCCCGGGCTTTTTCCAGACGGGTCCGCGTATCCGCCGACCAGACCTCCTCCGGATTCGCCACCGTCCCGGTGGAGCCGAGGACGTACCCCGCGGGGAGGGTGAGGGTGACGTCGAAGTTGCCGTACTCGAGATAAAACTCCCCGCCGCCGATGTAGGGCAGGGGATTCCAGCCATGGATGTCATCGTAGACCACCATCCGCGGATACCACTGCCCCAGCTCGTAGAGCCGGTTCCCCACGCGACCCATGCGGCCGCCGCCGTATGGCGGGATGGGGAAGTGCCAGTCGATGTCGAAGTCGACCGACGCGCCGGGCGCGAGCGGGCTCGACAGTTCGACGCGCATCATGGTCCCGTACTCGGTGCGGATGAGGGCCTTTCCGCCCGCCTCGAGCTTGCCGATGGTGATCCCGCCGATGAACCCCTTGCCGGTGAAGTCGAAGCTGACCCCGCCGGCGAACTCGAGCGGCGGCTGATTGAGCAGATACGTGATGCTGTTCTTGGCGAAGATGTTCTGCTCGATCTGCATCCACACAAAGGGGAGCGAATCGGGCGAGTGGTTCACGTAGTGGATCCGTTCACTGCCGGTCAGCGTGCTCCCCGCCGTGTCCAGCTCCGCGCGGATGGAGTAGTCGGCTTCCTGCTGCCAGTAGTTCGGTCCCGGCGCGCCACTGGCGGACCGCATCCGGTTCGCGGCCGGCAGGGAGAGGGCGCGGAAGGGTGAAGAATCCGCGACGGACTGCGGACTTTGCATTGCCAGCGAGAGGACGGCGAAGAGCAGCATGGCGTCTCCATGTGAGTTGAACTATTGCGCAGCGATGATCGCGGCGGCCCGGTGCGCGATGCCCATGATCGTCAGCATCGGGTTGACCCCCGAGGCCGACGGAAAAGCGCTGGCATCCGCGACGAACAGCCCGGGCGTGCCCCAGACCTGATTTTCGGGATCGACCACCGCGGACCTTCGATTCCCGCCCATCCGGCAGCTGCCCATCTGGTGGAACGTCACGGACAACATCTGATTGGCGCCGAGCCCTGCCGAGCGAACCTGATCGAGCCAGCGCGCCCGGGCGGCGGCGCCTTCGGCCGGACGGTAGGCGTTTGCCGCGGCCTGCGGTGCGATAATCTCGCGCGCCCCCACTGCCTCCAAGAGTCGCGACGCTTCCTGGACGGCCCGCCAGAGGTGCTCGCGGTCGTACCTCGAGAGGGCATAGTCTACCACCGGTGCGCCCGCCTCGTTGACGCGGACCCGGCCGCCAAACCGGTCCCGCAACAGGATCCCGACCAGCGTGAGGTTCGGGAGGCGGGTCATCGCCTCCCGGTAGCCGGCGCCCGATTCCCACGGCTGGGCGAGGGCGGCGAGGGACGGGTGGACCGGTGCGGTTTCGAACTTGAACCCATACCCGTCGCGGAGATCGGCGAACTGATCCGAGAAGTGCGCCTGCAGGGCGCCGGTCCAGGGCCGGACCGGCTCATCCATCAGTCCGAAAAGCGCGGTCGCGGGATGCAGGGTGAGGTTCCGCCCCAACGCGGCGTGCCTAAGCCCCGAGCGCAGCAGCAACGCGGGTGAGTGAATCGACCCTCCGGCCACCACCACGGCCTTGGCTCGCACGGTGAGTCGGGCCGTGGTCGACGCTCCTCGCACGATTGCCTCCACGCCGGTGGCGTGCCCATTTTCGCGAATCACCCGTCTCACATCCGCGCGGACGACGAAGGTCGCCCCGCGGTCCGCCGCATCCTGGAGGTAGGTGACGAGGGTCGAGCGTTTCGCGCCGCGCTGGCACCCGTATCCGCAGTAGCCACACGCGTCATCCTGCGGGCAGCCCTGGACGTCGCGAGGCAGGAGCCCGTGATGCCAGCCGCAGCGCTCCAGTCCCTGGATCAGGAGGCGGTCGCGCCGTGACGGCTGAGCGTGGTCGGTGTTCACGTGTATCCGTTGAGCGACGGCATCGAGATGACCCGTGAACTCAGGCGTCGTGAAATGGGGGAGCCCGTGTTCGCGAGCCCACGATTCTCGGAGTGGCCCCGGCGTGTGGAAACTCGTCGTGTAGTTCACGACGGTGCCACCACCTAGGCAGCTCCCCTGCAGGATGATCAGCCCCAAGTCCTCCGTGGCGAGCAGGCCACCGGCGTCGTAGAGCCGGGCGAGCATCTCCCCTTCGCGCTGCGTGAAGTCGGCCTCGTTGAGGTAGGCGCCCTTCTCGAGCACCACGACGTGCTTGCCGGCGCGAGCCAGCTCGCCCGCCACGACGCCGCCGCCGGCCCCCGAGCCGACCACCACGACGTCGCAGTCGAGCGTCAGGTCCCGCGTGACGGGCAGGGGCGTGATGGTCTTGGGCGTGTTGGGTGGGGGAGACGCCGGGCCCGGATACTTGAGCGCGGCCCAGGTGGGATTATTTCCCCGCGCGTCGGTGGCGGTGTAGCGGGTGACCGCGGTGATGCGTTTGAGGGCCTGGAATCCGCTGCGCCGCAGGTTCAGGCGGGAAAGCGCCCAGGAACGGAGGTACCGCTCGCGGGCGCCGCGATCCATCGCGGAGAATCGTCCGGGCCATCCGCTGAACAGGAAATTGACGACCCGCGACTCGAAGAGGCCGAGCAGCAGACCGAGCTGGGCCCGGTCCGCGTGCGGCAGGCCGTCGACGACGGCCGTCACGCGTTCTGCGAGCCCGTGGTCGGCCCCGTCGGGGACGAGGGTGTCCACCACCAGCGCCAGGACTGCGCGCTGACGGGGGGTCAGGTCAGGCCTCCTGGAAAATGGTCAGGTGGTAGCCATCCGGGTCGTCGATCAGGAAACCGCGCGGACCCCAACCCACGTCGTGCACGTCCTTGACCAGCACCCCGCCCTTGGTCTTCACACGCGTCGCGAGCTGATCGATGTCTTGTGCGGTGCGCGCCCAGAGCCGGACGCCCATGCCCTTGTGGCCTTCACGACCCTTGTCGAACGAATCCTGGGTCAGGTAGAACGTGATGGTCCCCGCCTTCATCTCGATGCCGATGAGCTGGCCGTTGTACTCGTATTTCTGCCCTTCGCTCATGCCCAGGATGTCGCGGTACCACCGGATGGAGCGCTGGAAGTCGGCGACGATCACCTCGGGGAAGCAGGCCCGGAGCCGCAGGGTTTCGGGCTGACGGCGGGGG
>DATBBZ010000121.1:0-3549 GCA_036270745.1 Gemmatimonadales bacterium
GGCGGGTTCAAAAAGGTGATGAACGCGCGGCCGAGCGGCTGGTCACGGCCAATCTCCGATTCGTCATTTCCTATGTGAAGAAATACCAGGGGCACGGACTCGATCTATCCGAGCTCGTGGCCATCGGCAATGAGGGTCTCCTCAAGGCCGTCAAAAAGTTCGATCCCGATCAGGGCGTGAAGTTCATCTCGTACGCGGTGTGGTGGGTGCGTCAGGCCGTTCTGAAGGCCCTGGCCGAGCAGACCCGCAGCGTCCGGATCCCTCTGAATCAGAATTCCCAGTTGATCCGCATGAGCCGCACCGAGACGTTCCTCTCGCAGGAGCTCGGCCGCGAGCCCACCGACAACGAAATCGCCACGGCACTCGAAGACACCGTCGAAAACGTCCGCACTGCCCGCCGCATGACCGCCGCCGAGCTCTCCCTGGACGCGCCGGTGGACCGGAGCGACAAGGATGCGGCGACCCTGGGTGAGCGCTTCGCCGGCATCGAAGGCGGTGAGATCGAAGACACCACCGACGGCAAGCTGATGCGGGAGTTCATCGACCGGATCTTCCAGAAGTACCTCGCTCCCCGCGAACGCAAGATTCTCTATCTCTACTATGGACTCGAGGAAGGCAGCGAGGCGATGACCCTCGAGAAGATCGGCGCGCTCATGGGCGTCACCCGTGAGAGAATCCGCCAGATCCGCGAACGGGCGTTTGAAAAGCTGCGCGAGTCGCCTGATGGTAGGGCCCTGAAGGGGTTCTGGCGCGCCGCTTAGCCGCACGAATCGGGTGGATCATGGGGGCCAGGGCGGAATCCTGGCCCCCTTCGCTTTCTATATACTTGTAGCATGCTCCCCCCGAATATCGCCCCCGCGCTGGCCGATATCGTCGGCGCGCGGCACGTGCGGGGTTCGATGGCGGAGCGCTTGACGTACTCCGCCGACGGACTCCCCACCCACCGGACCCTGCCCGGCGTGGTCGTCCTCCCGGGAACCCGTGAAGAGTTGATCGCCCTGGTCCGCCTCCTGGCCTCCCATAACATCCCGTTCGTCCCCCGGGGGGCCGGCACCGGACTCTCCGGAGGCGCACTCGCGGCTGAAGACGCCGTCCTTCTGGTCCTGACCCGCCTCAACCGGATCGTGGCCGTCGAACCAATGAACCGCCGCGCCGTGGTGGAACCCGGCGTGGTGAACCTCAAGCTTTCGTCCGCCGTCCTCCCCCTCGGCCTCCACTATGCGCCCGACCCATCCAGCCAATCGGCCTGCACCGTGGGAGGCAACGTCGCCGAGAATGCCGGAGGCCCGCACTGCCTCAAGTACGGCGTGACGACCAACCACATTCTGGCCCTCGAAGTGGTGCTGGCGGACGGCTCGGTGGTCGAGCTCGGCTCCCCGGCGGGGGACGCCTGGGGCCCCGACCTGGTCGGGGGATTCGTGGGCTCCGAGGGCAACTTCGGCATCGCCACCCGGATCACGGTCAAACTCACGCCCCTGCCCCGCTCGGTCCGTACCCTCCTCGCCGACTTCACCTCGCTCCGGGCCGCGGGAGTGGCGGTCTCTGGGGTAATTGCGAGCGGGGTGGTGCCGGCAGCGCTCGAGATGATGGACCGGTCCTGCATCGGCGCCGTCGAAGATTCCGTGTATGCGGCGGGATACCCGCGGGATGCCGCCGCCGTCCTGCTGGTCGAGCTGGATGGCCGCTTTGACTCCGCCGTCCAGGCCGATGCGGAAGCGGTGGCCGGGCTGCTCACCGCCCACGGGGCACGGAGCGTGAAGTCGGCCTCGGATCCGGCTGAGCGCGAGCGGCTCTGGCAGGGCCGGAAGAAGGCGTTCGGTGCCATGGGCCGGCTTTCGCGCGACCTGGTGGTGCAGGACGCCGTGGTCCCGCGCACGGCACTGCCGGACGTGCTCGAAGAGATCGGTGCGATCGCCGCCCGCTACCGGCTCCGCGTCTCGAACGTCTTTCATGCGGGCGACGGGAATCTCCACCCGAACATCTCGTTCGACGCCACCAACCCCGATGAGCACGAGCGAGTGCAAAAAGCGTCGGCTGAGATCATGAATGCGTGCATCGCATCGGGGGGAACGATTACCGGAGAGCATGGAGTGGGCGTGGACAAGCTGCGCTACATGCCGTCCATCTTCGATGGCCAGTCCCTCGCCGCGATGCACGCGGTCCGGCGGGTGTTCGATCCCCACGAGCGGGTGAACCCGGGCAAGGTGGTGCCGATTCACGCGTGCCGGGAATGGAGCGCGGCGTGAGCCTCATCGAGAAGATCACAACCCTCCTGGGGCGGGACGCCGTGCTCGAACGCCGCTCCGGAGACGAGCCTCCCCGAGTGGCGCCCGCGGCGCCCGACGCCGTGGCCCTGCTGCTGTCCACCGCCAACGCCGAAGGCTGGAAAGTGCGGATCGAGGGCGCCGGCACCTGGATGCCCGGCGACGCCCCCGCGGACCTCATCCTCACCACCCGCCGCCTCGACAAGATCCCGGCCCTGGAGAGTCAGGATCTGACGGTCACGGCGGAGGCCGGCGTCGGCCTGGACGTGCTGCGGCGGGAGCTGGCCGACCGGGGCGCCTGGCTCGCCCTCGATCCGCCCGGCTTGGCGGGCCGGACCCTCGGCTCCGTCGTCGCGACCGCGAGTGCCGGTCCGCTCCGACTCGGCTTCGGCGGCGTCCGGGATCATCTCCTGGGTCTCGCGTTCGTCACCGGGGATGGCCGTCTGATCCAGAGCGGCGGCAAAGTGATGAAGAACGTCGCCGGGTACGACCTGACCCGGCTCGAGACGGGCGCGTTCGGAGCCTTCGGGGTCATCGTCCTCGCGCACCTGCGACTGCGGACGCTCCCCCGCGCGGACGTGACCTGGGTACTCGAAGGGTCGCGCGAAGACCTCACCAATGTGGTGGACGACCTGCACGCCGCGGTGCTCGAACCCGCCGCGCTCGAGCTGCTGTCTCCGGCGCCGGCGCGCCGGGAACGCTGGATGCTGGCGGTGCGTCTCGTCGGCTCGCCTCCGCATGTCGCGGCGGCCGAGCAGGAGCTGCGGATCGCGGGTGGCGGGAGGCTGGCGCCGCTGCGGGGCGAAGAGGCGCAGCGGTTCTGGCAGCATGCCGCTGAAGGCTTTGCCACCAAGCCGGTGGTGTTCCGCGTCGGCGGGCTCCCCGCCGGATCTGACGGCCTGCTCGATCTGCTCCAGCACCAGGTGGGGGACGACTGGGTGCTGGCCAGTCCCACCGCCGGAACCGCCCGTTGGGCCGGCGACACCAGCGTCGATCGCCTGACCAAGCTCCGCCGCACCCTGGCGGCCCGCGAGATACCGCTCACCCTCGAACGGGCGCCCTGGTCCGTCCGGGCGGCGGTGGGACATTTCGGGGCCTACCGCGAAGGAGTGGGTCCACTGGTCGCGGGATTGCGCCACACCTTCGACCCCAACGGGGTCCTGGTCCAAGCCGCCGAAGCTGCTGAATGAATGACCGCGGGGGCTTCGCCGCACTGGACCCCTGCGTCCATTGCGGGTTCTGCCTGCAGGCCTGCCCCACCTTCCTCGTCACCGGCGACGAAGCC